>JAQGIV010000189.1 GCA_028290945.1 Phenylobacterium sp.
GGACCGCTGACCGGGCGAACGGTGATCGGCATGACGGCGGCCTGGATCATCGTCAACGTGCTGTTCGGAGTCTCGGGCCTGACGCCGGGCGCGGGGACGGTGCCGGTGGCGTGGCAGGCGCACATCATCGGCTACTTCGCCGGACTGCTGCTGATCGGGCCGTTCGCTAAACTGGCGGGATCGGCCGGCGATCACGCAATAGCGCCTTGATCGAACGGTGTTTTGCACCCACGTTCCCCTAAATGGGAACAAGGGAGGAACCCCAGATGCTTGTGTCCCAGATTCTGAAAGGCAAGGGTGACCTTGTCTTCACCGCTTCGCCCTCCGACACCATAGGGGCGGTCGCCGCCCTGCTGCACTCGCGGCGCGTGGGGGCCATGGTGGTGATCGACGGCGACCATGACGTGGTGGGCATCGTCTCCGAACGCGATATCGTGCGCATCATAGCCGAAGACGGCGCCGGGGGCCTGCGCAAGCCGGTGTCGGACTGCATGACCCGCGACGTCATTTTCGCCGAGCCCAGCGAAACCGCGGACTCCCTGCTCGGCCGCATGACCGACCGCCGCGTGCGCCACCTGCCGGTGTGCGTCGATCACCGCCTGGTCGGGATCGTCTCGATCGGCGACCTCGTGAAGGTGAAGATCGCCGAGACCGTGGCCGAGGCCGAGGGCCTGAAGGCCTATATCGCCACCGGCTAGCGGGTCAGGCCGACGAGGCCTCGGTGAAGATCTCGGCGCCGTTTCCGGCCGCGGCGGTCGCCAGGCTGTAGGTTTCCAGCACCTGCGCGGTTGCGTCGCGTGCGCGCAGCAGCGCCTCGCGGATCGAGCAGGTGGCCAGGTCCGGGCAGTCCTCGCATTTGCGGAAGGCCAGGCGGCTGACGCAGGGCGCGAGCGCCAGCGGGCCGTCCAGCACCCGAATCACCTCGGCGAAACTGATGGATTCCGGCGCGCGCGAGAGGGCGTAGCCGCCGAGCTTGCCGCGCCGGCTGACCACGATGTGGCGCCGCGCCAGTTCCAGCAGGATGGCTTCGAGGAACTTGCGCGGTGCGTCGGCGCGCAGGGCCAGTTCGCCGGCGGTGATCTGGCTGGCGGGCTCGCGTGCGAGTTCGACGAGCGCGCGAAGGGCGTATCGCGCCTTGCTGGACAGCATGACCGGGGCGTCTCCTCAGAGGTCCTTTATCGAGCCAGACGCCCTGGGCGCAAGCGCGCGGCGATTATCCAAGGCGAGGCGGGAGCGAACATCGGGGCCGGCCCGCGTCAGGCAGACCCGCCGTGCGACGGTTTCTTGACGCCAGGGGTTGCGCCGTCCGGCGCCCGCCGATATATGCCGCCCCTCGCTTGGAACGAAGCTTCGAAGCGCGCAAAAGCCAAGGCCGATTAGCCCTTGATTTTCCAGCGCGCCTCCCTTAGTTTCCGCTCCTTCAATCGACTCACAACGGACTGACAGGGGTAAGCCCCGGCTGGCCCCGAGTGAGTTTTGCGCGCCAATTCGGAGCTTTCCGGATCGAACCGCAAGTCGATTGACAGCGAAAATGGGAGCGACTAGACACCCCGCTCCTCGCCGCCACCGGGCGTAATCGGTGGGGTCGGAGCGATCCGGTCGGGTCTTTGACATCGTTGATTTGGAAAGAGAAACGCAGGCGGCGGCGTCCTGGCGATGATCAGCAATGATCATTTTCGACGCTGACAAATGCGGTCTCTTGAAGACATACCATGGCCATTGGTCAGGGCTTCGGCTCGGGCCTGTGGTTTTGGGAACTCGTCAATAGACTAACGCAACGAACGCCCATCGGCTTCCCAAAGTCGATGGTTTATCGGTCAGAACGTCAACTCAACTTGAGAGTTTGATCCTGGCTCAGAGCGAACGCTGGCGGCAGGCCTAATACATGCAAGTCGAACGGATCCTTCGGGATTAGTGGCGGACGGGTGAGTAACACGTGGGAACGTGCCTTTTGGTTCGGAACAACTCAGGGAAACTTGAGCTAATACCGAATGTGCCCTTCGGGGGAAAGATTTATCGCCATTAGAGCGGCCCGCGTCTGATTAGCTTGTTGGTGAGGTAAAGGCTCACCAAGGCTACGATCAGTAGCTGGTCTGAGAGGATGATCAGCCACATTGGGACTGAGACACGGCCCAAACTCCTACGGGAGGCAGCAGTGGGGAATCTTGCGCAATGCGCGAAAGCGTGACGCAGCAACGCCGCGTGCGGGAAGACGGCCTTCGGGTTGTAAACCGCTTTCAGTTGGGACGAAGCTTCGCCGGTTAATAGCCGGCTGGAGTGACGGTACCTTCAGAAGAAGCCCCGGCTAACTACGTGCCAGCAGCCGCGGTAATACGTAGGGGGCAAGCGTTGTCCGGAATCATTGGGCGTAAAGCGCGTGTAGGCGGCTCGATAAGTCTGCTGTGAAAGTCCAGGGCTCAACCCTGGGATGCCGGTGGATACTGTCGAGCTCGAGTCCGGAAGAGGCGAGTGGAATTCCTGGTGTAGCGGTGAAATGCGCAGATATCAGGAGGAACACCAATGGCGAAGGCAGCTCGCTGGGACGTGACTGACGCTGAGACGCGAAAGCGTGGGGAGCAAACAGGATTAGA
>JAQGIV010000031.1 GCA_028290945.1 Phenylobacterium sp.
GAGCCGCGCGAGGCCCGCGAGGGCCAGCCGCGCGAAGCCCGTGAGCCGCGCGAGCCCCGTGAGCCGCGTGAACCTCAAGCGCCCCGCGCCGCGGACGCCCGCGAGGACGAGGACGGCGGCCATGGTCGCCGCCGGCGGCGCGGACGCCGCGGCGGACGCCGCATGCGCGACGACAGCCGTCCGACAGAGGCCTTCGCCTGGACCCGCCCCTGGGTGCCCTACGGCGACGACCCCTTCGTCTGGTTCGATCCGGCCGAGGACATGAAGACGCCGCAACCGGCCAACGATGAGCGCCAGCCCCGGTCCGGCGAGCCCCGTCCGGCCGCGGCTGCCGCCGAGACGGCGCAACCGGCCGCGGCGGTCTCCCGCCGTCCGCCGGAGAGCGACGACATGTGGGTCGAGCTGCCGGCCGAAGAGGACAAGCCCAAGCGCGGCCGTCGTCCGCGCGGCCGTGGCCGCCGCGGTGGCGACGCCGAGGCGGGCGCCTCCGCCGAGGCCGTGTCGGCCCCGGTCGAGCTGGAGGTCGCCGCGCCGGAGCCGCAGCCTGAGCCTGTGGCCGCCGAGCCGGAGGCTGCCCCCGAGGCGCCCGTCAAGAAGACCCGCAGCCGCAAGAAGACCCCGACGGCCGAGGCGTCCGCGCCTGCGCCGGAGGCGGTCGCCGAGCCGATGCCGGAGCCGGTGGCCGCCGTCGCGGCGCCGCCGGAACCCAAGGCCGCGCCTGCCCCGCGGGAGCCGGATCCGGCGGAAATCTCGACCCCGCCGGCCGCCCCCCGCAAAGGCTGGTGGCGGCGCGGCTGAGGCGTTACAGTTCGATGAAGCGCGGGGGCGGCACAGAAGAGTTCAGCATGGTCGCCCCCGTCCGCTCGGTCCTGCGCATCGCCCTCGCGGTCACGCTCTCCGCCACCCTGCTGTTGCGGCCGGTCGTCGCCGCCGCGCAGGACAGCGGCGAGACCCTGATCCGCGACACCGAGATCGAAGAAACCCTGCGCAAGGACGCCACGCCGCTGTTCCAGGCGGCGGGCGTCAACGCCACCAACATCCACATCCTGATCATCGGATCGCGCCGCGACGACATCAACGCCTTCGCCGGACCGGGCGTGATGGGCGTCAACACCGCCCTGATCCTGGAGACCAAGGTCCCCAACGAGCTGCAGGGCGTCATGGCCCACGAAGTCGGCCACCTGGCCGGCGGCCACTCGGCGCGTTCGGACGAGATGATGCACGCCGGCATGCGGCCGTTCCTGCTGACCATGGGCCTGGGCATCCTGGCCGCGCTGGCCGGCTCCGGCGACGCCGCCGCGGGCCTGGTGAGCAGCGCCGGCTACTTCGGGGCGCTGGGCGCCGCCGGCTACAGCCGCGAACAGGAAGGCCGCGCCGACCAGGCGGGCGCCACCATCCTCGAGAAGGCCGGCCTCTCCGGCCGCGGCCTGGCGGAGTTCTTCAACAACTTCCGCTACCAGGAGGTGTTCAGCGAGTTCCGCCGCTACAAGTACTTCATCGACCACCCGCTGTCTTCGGACCGGATCGACAGCCTGCAGGCCCGCGTCGCGGCCATGCCGCACTTCAGCCAGGTGGATAGCCCCGAGGCGATCGCCGAGCACAAGGTCATGCAGGCCAAGCTCGAGGGCTTCCTCGAGCCGCAGCGGACGATGGCCAAGTACCAGGACACCGACAAGAGCTACACGGCCCGCTACGCCCGGGCGATCGCCTACTACCAGCTCAAGGAGCCGGAGAAGGCGCTGAAGCTGATCGAGGCCCTGCTGCAGGAGCAGCCGGACAATCCGTACCTCTACGAACTCAAGGGCCAAATCCTGTTCGAATACGCCCGCGGCAAGGAAGCCGAGGCGCCGCAGCGCAGGTCGGTGGCGCTGAAGCCCGACGCGCCCCTGCTGCGCATCAACCTCGGCCAGACGCTGATCGCCCTCGACGACAACGCCAAGGTCGAGGAAGGCGTCGGCGAGCTGCGCAAGGCGCTGCTGAAGGAAGACGACAACGCCGAGGCCTGGCGGTTGCTGGCGCAGGCCTACGACAAGCAGGGCAAGGACGGCCTGGCCCGCCTGGCCACCGCCGAGTTCAACTACAACATCGGCAACCTGAAGGACGCCCGGGTGTTCGCCATGCGGGCCCGCGAGAAGCTCGACCGCAACACGCCGGAATGGCGGCGCGCCACCGACATCGTGCTGGTCTCCAAGCCGAGCCGCGACGACCTGAAGGACCTGGCGAGCGAAGGGTCCATCAGTCGCAGCCAGACGCGCTGAGCTTCTTAATTCCCCCAGGTCGACTATCTGCAGCCCATGAAACCCGCCCTCAGCGCCCTCGCGGCCGCCGCCCTCGCCCTCGCCGGATGCCAGAAGGCCGACGACGCAGTCTTCGGAAAGCGCGTCCACGCCTATCTGATGGCCCACCCGGAGGTGATCCAGGAGGCCGCCCAGAGGCTGCAGGAGAACGAGCGGGCCGCCGCCGCCAAGGCCTCGACCGCGGCCATCGGCACGTTCCGCAACCAGCTGGAGCGCGACCCGCGCGACATCGTGATCAACCCGAACGGCAAGCTGACCGTGGTGGAGTTCTTCGACTACCGCTGCGGCTACTGCAAGCTGGCCGCCCCCGAGGTGGTCAAGCTGCTCGAGCAGAACCCGGACATCCGCTTCGTCTTCAAGCAGCTGCCGATCTTCGGCGCGGTGTCCGACACCGCCGCCAAGGTGGCGCTGACCCCGGCCGCCAAGGCCAAGGGCCTGGAGCTCTACAAGAGCTGGATGGCCGAGAAGGCGCT
This sequence comes from Phenylobacterium sp., assembly GCA_028290945.1. GTDB lineage: Bacteria > Pseudomonadota > Alphaproteobacteria > Caulobacterales > Caulobacteraceae > Phenylobacterium. Next base: position 2,771 of record JAQGIV010000031.1, read on the forward strand.
GGACGACGCCAGCCTCGACCGCGACCTGACCGCGGCCGGCCTCGATCCGGCGGCGTTGCGCAAGGCGTCGGCCGACCCGGCCATCGAGCGCCAGATCCTCGACACCCACGCGCTGGCCAACTCGCTGAAGATCGAGGGCACGCCGGCCTTCATCGTCGGCGACACCATGGTGCCGGGCGCCGACCTGACGGCGCTGAAGACCGCCATCGGCATCGCCCGCGACGGCGGGCTGAAGAAGCTGGGCTAAGGCCCTAGATCAGCCCCGACAGCGGCGAGGACGGGTCGGCGTACATGCGCCTGGCCATCCGGCCGGCCAGGAAGGCTTCGCGGCCGGCGATCACCGCGTGCTTCATGGCGCCGGCCATGCGGACCGGGTCCCTGGCCTCGGCGATGGCGGTGTTCATCAAGACCGCGTCGCAGCCGAGCTCCATGGCGACCACGGCGTCCGACGCCGTGCCGACGCCGGCGTCGACCAGCACAGGCACCCTCGCCTGTTCGAGGATCAGGGCGAGGTTGAGCGGGTTCTGGATGCCGCGGCCCGAGCCGATGGGCGCCGCGGCCGGCATGACCGCCGCCGCGCCGGCCTCTTCCAGCTTCTTGGCGTACACGGGATCGTCCGAGCAGTAGACCATCACCTGGAAGCCCTCGGCGACCAGCATCTTCAGGGCCCGCAGCGTCTCCTCCATGTCGGGCAGCAGGTGCTTGGTGTCGGACAGCACCTCGAGCTTGACGAGGTCCCAGCCGCCGGCCTCGCGCGCCAGGCGCAGCAGGCGCACCGCATCCTCGCCGGTGTAGCAGCCGGCGGTGTTGGGCAGGAAGGTGAAGCGGTCGGGCTTCACATGGTCGACCAGCATCGGCTGGCTAGGGTCGGAGAGGTTCACCCGGCGCAGCGCCACGGTGACGATCTCCGCGCCGGCCGCCTCGGCCGCGGCGGCGTTCTGGGCGTAGTCCTTGTACTTGCCGGTGCCGACGATCAGCCGCGAGGTGAAGCTGCGGCCGGCGACCGACCAGCTGTCGGCGCCGGGTTGCGATCCGTCCATGTCAGCCGCCTCCGATGAAATGCACGATCTCGATCCGGTCCCCTTCGGCGAGCGCGGTGCGAGCATAGGCCGAGCGCGGCACGATCTCCAGATTGCGCTCCACCGCCACTTTGCGCGCATCCAGGCCCAAAGCGGCCACCAGCCCCGCCACGTCGGCGACGCTGTCGAAGGCCCGGGACTCTCCGTTGACGGTCAGGTTCATGAACGCTTGCCTTGTGAGCCTTAGCCCCGCCCGGTACAAGACGCCCGGAATCGACGGCGGAGCCGAATGCCGAAACCGATCTATGTGCTGAGCGGCCCCAACCTCAACCTGCTGGGGACCCGCGAGCCGGAGATTTATGGCCACCAGACGCTGGAGGACGTGCGCAGGCTCTGCGAAGCCCGCGCCACGGCCTTGGGCCGCGAGGTCGTGTTCCGCCAGTCCAACCACGAGGGTGAGCTGATCGACTGGATCCAGGAGGCCCGCGAGGCCGCTTGCGCGCTGGTGATCAATCCGGCGGGCTACGGCCACACCTCCGTGGCCATCCTCGACGCCCTCAAGGCGGTGGGGATCCCGGTGGTGGAGTGCCATCTCTCGAACCCGGCGGCGCGGGAGACGTTCCGCCGCAAGACCTATGTGTCCCTGGCGGCCACCGGCGTCGTGTCGGGCTTCGGCGCCGCCAGCTATGAACTGGCCGTCGAGGCCGCTGCGGGCCTCGCCCGCTAAGCCTCACCAGAAGCGAGGATTTGTATCCATGGCTAGCAGTCCCAAGGCACCCGCCGATCCGATCGACGCGCGTCTGGTGCGCAGACTGGCCGACATCCTCACCGAGACCGGCCTGTCGGAGATCGAGGTCGAGCACGGCGGCCTGAAGATCCGCGTGGCCAAGACCCTGACCGCCGCGCCCGTCCACTATGCCGCGCCGGTTCCGGCTCCCGCGGCGGCCGCGCCTGCGGCGGCTGGGGCTCCGGCAGCGGCCGCCAGCGAGCCCGCGGCGGTCCGCACCGGCGACGTGGTCAAGTCGCCGATGGTCGGCACCGTCTACATGCAGTCGCAGCCTGACACCCCGCCCTTCATCAAGGTCGGCGACACGGTGACCGCCGGCCAGACCCTGATGATCATCGAGGCCATGAAGACCATGAACCCGATCCCCGCGCCCAAGGGCGGCAAGATCGTGGAGATCCTCGTGGAGGACGCCCAGCCCGTCGAGTTCGGCGAGCCGCTCGTGGTCATCGAGTAGCCCCATGTTCGAGAAGATCCTGATCGCCAACCGCGGCGAGATCGCCCTGCGCATCCACCGGGCGTGCAAGGAGATGGGCATCGCCACCGTCGCCGTGCACTCCGAGGCCGACACCGGCGCCATGTGGGTGAGGCTGGCCGACGAGAGCGTCTGCATCGGCCCGCCGCCGGCCGCCAAGAGCTATCTGAACATCCCTTCGATCATCGCGGCTGCGGAGATCACCGGGGCTCAGGCGATCCATCCAGGCTACGGATTCCTTTCGGAAAACGCCCGCTTCGCCGAGATCGTCGGCGCGCACGGCTTCACCTTCATCGGGCCGAAGCCGGAGCACATCCGGATGATGGGCGACAAGATCACCGCCAAGCAGGCGGTGAAGGACGCCGGCATCCCCGTGGTGCCGGGGTCGGACGGCGCCATCACCACCGAGGAGGAGGCCTTCGCTGCGGCGAAAGAGATCGGCTTCCCGGTGCTGATCAAGGCCGCGGCCGGCGGCGGCGGGCGTGGCATGAAGGTCGCCCAGACCGCCGAAGACCTGGCCGAGGCCGTGGGCACCGCCCGCTCCGAGGCCAAGGCGGCGTTCGGCGACGACGCGGTCTACATGGAGCGCTACCTGCAGACGCCCAGGCACATCGAGTTGCAGGTGATCGCCGACGCCTACGGCAACGTCTGCCACCTGGGCGAACGCGACTGCTCGCTGCAGCGCCGTCACCAGAAGGTGCTCGAGGAGGCCCCCTCCCCGGTGATCGACGCCGCGACCCGCGCCAAGATCGGCAAGGTGGTGGTCGATGCGATCAAGGCCATCGGCTACCTGGGCGTCGGCACCATCGAGTTCCTCTACGAGAACGGCGAGTTCTTCTTCATCGAGATGAACACCCGCCTGCAGGTGGAGCACCCGGTCACCGAGGCGATCACCGGCATCGACCTGGTGCGCGAGCAGATCCGCATCGCCGCCGGCGAGCCGCTGTCGTTCCGCCAGGAGGACATCGTCTTCGAGGGCCACGCCATCGAGTGCCGGATCAACGCCGAGAACCCGCGGACCTTTGCGCCGTCGCCGGGCATGGTCACCGACTTCCACGCCCCGGGCGGCCTGGGGGTGCGGCTCGATTCGGCGCTATACGCCGGCTACACGATCCCGCCCTACTACGACAGCCTGGTGGGCAAGCTGATCGTCCACGGCCGCGACCGCCAGGAGTGCATCGCCAGGCTCTGCCGATGCCTGTCGGAGATCGTGGTGGCGGGCATCGACACCAACATCCCGCTGTTCCAGGAACTGATGTCCAATCCCGACATCCTGCGCGGCGACTACAACATCCACTGGCTGGAAAACTGGATCAAATCCCAGTACCCGCCGACGGTGTAGTCTGCGGCGCATGGAGAGCTTCTCCGCCCGCCAACTCCTGGCCTGCTACGCCCGCGGCGTCTTCCCCATGGCGGATGCGCGAGAGGACGCGCGGGTCTTCCTGATCGACCCCGAACGGCGCGGCGTGATCCCGCTGGAGCGCTTCCATGTGCCGGCCAGGTTGGCGCGCACGGTGCGCGCCGACCGCTATGAGGTGCGCGCAGACACCGCCTTCCACCAGGTGGTGCTGGCCTGCGCCGAGGCCGCGCCCGACCGGCCCCAGACCTGGATCAACCGGCCGATCGAGAAGCTCTACCTGAAGCTCCACGAGATGGGCTTCGCCCACAGCGTCGAGTGCTGGACCGAGGGCGTGCTGGTGGGCGGGCTCTACGGGGTGGCGCTGAAGGGGGCCTTCTTCGGCGAGAGCATGTTCTCGCGCGCCCGCGACGCCTCGAAGGTGGCGCTGATCCACCTGGTGGCGCGGCTGCTGGCCGGCGGCTACCGGCTGCTGGACGCCCAGTTCATGACCGAGCACCTGGCGCAGTTCGGGGCCGAGGAGATCGGCCGGCGGGACTATCTGAAGCGGCTGGAGAAGGCGCTGGCCGTCGAGGGCGACTTTCAGTGCGCCGGCGGCAGCGCCGGGGCGGGCGCGCCGGTCACGGGGGCTGCGGCCCTGCAGCTGATCAGCCAGGCGTCATAGACCGGATGCTCCAGCGGGTTCAGCCCGGGTGAGTCGGCGTACATCCAGCCCTTGAAGGCCTGCTTCGGCGGCAGCACCGGGCGGCCCGGCTCGGCGCGCGGCTGGGAGATCACCTCCACATAGGCGGCGGCGTCCTCGGTGGCCTCGTCGGGGGCGGAATGCTCGCAGGCCCGCACGGTGAAGATCAGCGTCTTGTAGCGGACCGGGCGGCCGACGGCGGCCTCGAAGCGCAGGGTCTCGGCGGTGACCTTGTCCAGCGCCTGGATGACGGCGACGTCGTAGCGCGGCCGGCGCTGCGGCTGCTCGGGGGCCTTGGTCTCGGCGGTCTGCGGCTGCTCCGGCGGAACGGGCGCCACTTCCTTCTCGCTGATCGGCGGCACGACCATCGGCTGCGGCGTCGGCACATTGACCGGCGGCGCCTCCTCGGAGGCCGGAGCCGGCGCGGTGGCGGCGGGCGGGGCCTGGGGCGGCTGCGGCGGGACCGG
>JAQGIV010000033.1 GCA_028290945.1 Phenylobacterium sp.
TGGTCTCCAACAACTGCGGGGTCGACGACTTCGGCCTGGGCATCCTCCTGGCCGGCGGCCAGATCCGGAAGATGATCTCCAGCTACGTCGGCGAGAACAAGCTCTTCGCCGAGCTCTACCTCTCCGGAAAGCTGGAGCTGGAGTTTAACCCGCAGGGCACGCTGGCCGAACGCATCCGGGCCGGCGGGGCGGGCATACCGGCCTTCTTCACCAAGACCGGCGTCGGCACCCTGGTGGCCGAGGGCAAGGAGGTGCGCGACTTCGACGGCGAGGCCTACGTCATGGAGCGCGGCCTGGTGGCCGACCTCGCCATCGTCAAGGCGTGGAAGGGCGATGCGGCGGGCAACCTCGTCTATCGAAAGACCGCCCGGAACTTCAATCCGATGATGGCCACCGCCGGCAAGGTGACGGTCGCCGAGGTGGAGGAGCTGGTCGAGGTCGGATCGCTCGATCCCGACAACATCCACACGCCGGGCATCTACGTGGACCGGCTGATCGAGGGCGCGGTGTTCGAGAAGCGCATCGAGCGGGTGACCACCCGGCCGAAGGAAACGGTCGGCGCGGCTGCGGGAGAAGAAGTCTGATGGCCTGGACCCGTGAACAGATGGCCGCCCGCGCGGCTGTCGAGCTACGCGACGGCTTCTACGTCAACCTCGGCATCGGCATCCCGACGCTGGTCGCCAACTACATCCCGACCGGCGTGAGCGTCACCCTGCAGAGCGAGAACGGCATGCTGGGCATGGGCCCCTTCCCCTATGAGGGTGAGGCCGATCCGGACCTGATCAACGCCGGCAAGCAGACCATCACCGAGCTGGCGAGCTCGTCCTATTTCAGCTCCGCCGACTCGTTCGCCATGATCCGCGGCGGCCACATCGACCTGTCGATCCTGGGCGCCATGCAGGTGACGCCGGCCGGCGACCTCGCCAACTGGATGGTGCCCGGCAAGATGGTCAAGGGCATGGGCGGGGCCATGGACCTGGTGGCCGGCGTCAAGCGCGTGGTCATCGTCATGGAGCATTCGGAGAAGTCCGGCGCGCCGAAGCTGGTCCGCGAATGCTCCCTGCCGCTCACCGGCCAGGGTGTCGTCGACCTCATCGTCACCGACCTCGGCGTGTTCGAGGTGAACCGCGGCAAGTCCCCGCTGACCCTGCTGGAGCTGGCGCCGGGCGTCTCCGTCGAGGAGGTGAAGGCCAAGACCGAGCCGGACTTCCAGGTGGCCAAGACGCTCGCCCCGGCCTAGCCGCGCCGCGACACAAAAAAATCGGAAAACCGCGGTAATCCGCGCCTCCGGCATCGCGGATTGGCCCCCGCGCCCAGGCGATGGCAGGATGGCGGACGAGGAAGCGACGACATGACCAAGACCCAGACGACCCTCGCCGCGGCCGCCGTCCTCGCGCTGATGGTCGGCGCCGCCGCCGCGGCCGAGGAGCCGACCAGCGACGCCCCGAAGGCCGAGCCGGCCGTCAAGGAGAAGTGCTACGGCGTCGCCAAGGCCGGCCAGAACGACTGCATGTCCGGGCCCGGCACGTCGTGCGCCGGCACCTCCAAGACCGACTACAGCCGCAAGGACTGGAAGGAAGTCCCCAAGGGGACCTGCGTCACCATCAAGACGCCCAAGGGCATGGGCTCGCTGACGCCGAAGGGCTGACGGGTCCGCCATGCGCCAGGGCCTGACCGCCGGCCTCAGCCTCAAGCCGCCGCATTTCGCGGACGCCCTGGCCGCGCCCGGCGAGGGGTTGTGGTTCGAAGTCCATCCGGAGAACTACATGGCCGCGGGCGGGCCCAGGCTCGCAGGCCTCGCCGCCGTCGCCGAGCGCTGGCCGATCTCCCTGCACGGGGTCGGCCTGTCGCTGGCCTCCGACGCGCCGCCCGATGCGGACCACCTGGCGGACCTGAGGCGCCTGGTCGACCGCTTCCGGCCGGCGCTGGTTTCCGAGCACCTGGCCTGGTCGCGGAGCGGCGGAAGCTACCTGCCCGACCTGCTGCCCTTCCCGCGCAGCCGTGCGGCGCTCGCTCGGATTTCCGACAACGTCGCGCGGATGCAGGACGCGCTCGACCGCCCGGTGCTGATCGAGAATCCGGCGCTCTACCTGCCGCTGCAAGGCCATGAGCTGCAGGAGACCGAGTTCCTCGCCGAGCTGACCCAACGCAGCGGCTGCGGCCTGCTGGTGGACGTGAACAACGCCTTCGTCAGCGCCCACAACCTCGGCTATTCCGCCGAGGCCTATCTGGCCGCCCTGCCGGCCGCGGCGATCGGCGAAATCCACCTGGCCGGCCACAGCGCCGATCTCGGGCTCGGCGAGGCCCTGCTGATCGACAGCCACGACGCGCCGGTCGCCGAGCCGGTCTGGCGGCTCTACGAACAGCTGATCGCACGCATCGGGCCGCGGCCGACCTTGATCGAGCGCGACGACAACCTGCCGCCCTTCGCCGCGCTGATGGCCGAGCGCGCGCGGGCCCACGCCGTCCTGGCCCGCGAGGTGGAGCATGTCTGAGCTCGCCCGCTTCCAGAGCGCCTTCGCCGAAGCCCTGACGGGCGACGCTGCGGGGCTCGCGCCCTGGTTGGCCGACGCCTCGGCCGAGCCGCGCCTGGCCGTCTATCGCAACACCGTCGCCAAGGGCTGCGCCGACGCCGTGGCCGCCCAGTTCCCGACCCTGGTCCGGGGGGTGGGCGAGGCCTGGCTGCGCGACGCCGCCGTCATCTTCGCCCGCGGCCATCCGCCGGTCAGCGCCAGCCTGGCGGACTACGGCGCGGCGTTTCCCGGCTGGCTCGCGGACTTCCCGCCCGCTGCGGACATGCCCTGGCTGCCGGGCCTCGCCCGCATCGACTGGGCCTGGCGCGCCGCGCTGTTCGCCGAGGATCGGCCGGCGCTCACGGCCCGGGCCTTCACAGCCCTGACGCCTGAAGACCACGCATCGCTCGGCGCGGAGCTGCATCCCGCCGCCCAGCTCCTGTGGTTCGACGACGGGACGCCGTCGCTCTGGCAGGCGCTGCAGGCCGACGACGCGGCGGCCGGGATCGAGCTGTCGCCCGCGCCCGAAGGCCTGCTGGTCACCCGCCCCGAGCTGACCGTCCTGACCCTGCCGCTGGGCTCCGGCGGCCATGCCTTCCTGGCCGCCTGCCGGGCGGGCCGGAGTCTCGCCGCGGCCGGTGAAGCCGCGCTCGCCGCCCAGCCGGACCTGGCGCTGGCGGCGCTGTTTCCCCACCTGATTGGGGCGGGCGCTTTCGCGCGCATCCAGACCCCGCGATCTGACGTATCCTGACCGCTGACTTCGAGATGAGAGCTTGCCCGCCATGAACAGACGCCTCTTCGCCGCGGTCGCCGCGGCCGGGTTCTTCGCCGCCCAGGCCGCGCCGGCCGCCGCCGCCCTGAAGACCGCGGTGTTCGCCGGCGGCTGCTTCTGGTCGGCCGAGCACGACATCGAGCACACCCCGGGCATCGTGAAGGTCGACGTCGGCTACGCCGGCGGGGCGCGGCCCAATCCCACCTACGAGAACCACGAGGGTCATCTGGAATCGATCCAGGTCACCTACGACCCGGCGAAGATCAGCTACGCCAAGCTGGTGGATGCCTTCTTCCACCATATCGATCCCACCGACCCCAACGGCCAGATCTGCGACCAGGGCCCGAGCTACCGCACCGCCGTGTTCGCCGCCGACCCCGCCGAGCGGCAGGCGGCGGAGGCCGTGAAGGCCCAGGTGGCCAAGACGCTGGGTCATCAGGTGGCCACAGAGATCCGGCCCGCCGCCAAGTTCTGGATGGGCGAGGCCTACCACCAGCACTTCGCCGAGACGCACCCGGACCACTACAACGCCTACCGCATCGGCTGCCGCCGCGACGCGACGCTCAGGGTCGTCTGGGGAGGCCGCTGAGCGGATCGCGCGGCTGCGGCTGGAAGCCCTGGCCGACGAACATCTCGATGTGGCGCTGGTGCTTGCGGTCCAGGGAGACGCTGGCGATCTCGCGGCCGAGCACCCGGCTGAAATCGCCCATCATGGCCTCGCGATACCAGCCCTCGTAGGCGACGCCGAGCACCCGGGCGCCGCGCCGCGCCTCCAGCGGCGCGCTGGCCTCCGCCTGGTTCGCCGGCTTGCCGGTGAGCAACCAATAGACCAGCGGCGGCGCGCCCGGCGCCTGGAAGTAGTCACGGCCGTAGTAGGCGAGCGTGTAGTAGAGGAAGCGGTTGTTGACGGCCACGGCGGAGAGGCCGGCGCCCTCCTCGACCCTGGCGCGGTCGGTGACCAGCCGCGCGGTCTGCGACCAGCCGCGGAGCCGCTTCAGGCTGTTGGAGCCGCCCAGCGCATCGGCGGCGCGCGGCTGCACCAGCACCAGCAGCACCAGCGCCGCCACCAGCGCCTGGAAAGCCACCGCCGCGGTCAGCCAGCGCCGCGCCCGCCAGCGGATCAGCCAGGCGGCGGCGAGCACCGCGCCCGGCAGGTAGCTGGCTCCCGACCAGTTGGCGTTGGCCCGGCTGAGCATGGCCTGCAGGCTGACGATGACGATCGGCGGGATCACGAAGCACAGCAGCAGCAGGTCCTCGCGCGGCAGGCTGCGCCGCCGCGCCGCCAGCACCAGGCCGGCCAGCAGCACCCCGAACGGGATCGGCCCGAACACCCCGAACTGCGAGACGAAGAACCTCGCCATGTTCAGCGGATTGGGCGCCGCCTGCTCGCCCCAGGCGGCGTTGGAGGCGGTGTGGCGAAGGGTGGCGAAGCCGTGCTGGGCGTTCCAGATCAGGTTAGGCGTCAGCACCGCGATGAAGGTCGCGGCGGCCAGCGCCGCGGCGGGCGTCGACCAGGCCCGTCTGGCCTCGCGGCTGAGCGCCAGGTGCAGGGCGACGCCGATCACGGCATAGAGGGCGGCGTACTTCGACAGGAAGGCCAGGCCCAGCGCCGCGCCGAAGCCGGCGGCCAGCGCGAGGCGCCGCCCGCCTGAGGCCGATTGCAGGCTGATGTAGGCCAGCAGCGTCAGGCCCAGGAAGCACATCAGCGGTGCGTCGGTGGCCACCACCAGGCCCGACAGCTGCACCGCCGGCATCAGGGCGTAGAGCGCTGCGGCCGCCAGCGCCGCCGGCCCGCCGTAGAGCTTCCGTCCGATGGCGAAGACGGCCAGCGTCGCGCCGGCCTGGAACAGCGGCGCCGACAGCCGCACATAGGCCTCCGCGTCGCCGCCCAGGTGCGTGGTCGCCCAGATCGCCCAGGCGACCATCGGCGGCTTGGAATAGTAGCCGAAGTCCAGGGTGCGCGACCAAAGCCAGTACTGGGCCTCGTCCGGGTAGAGCTCCAGCGGCGTGCGGAACAGGGCGACGAAACGGGCCAGGGTGAGGCCGGCGGTGAGCAGGATGGCGGCCGTCCAATAATTTTCGGGGGTCCGCAAGCTCGTGGCGCGCGCCATGCAAGGTCCTTCGGTTGAATCGTGGACCCTAAGGGCCGAACGCTTCCTGTAAAGGCGCCGGCGCCACACTTACAGCCAAGCTACGCGACCCGTTGTCACCGTAGCAAAAGCGTCACCCTCAAGCTTAGATTCTCCGCTATAGGGCTTTTTAGGACTCGGGTTCCGATGGGGTTTGGAAACCTGGGCTATGCGACAAGAGGGGGTATCTCGATGAAGACTTTGAGCCGCGCGCTATGCGCGACGACCGCGCTTGCGACGGGGATGCTGCTGGCGGGGAACGCCTTCGCCCAGTCCACCGCCGGCCAGGTGCAGGAACTGATCGTCACCGGTTCGCGCGCCGCGCAATCGACTGGTGGCCTGGCGACCCAGGTGAACGAGGCCAAGGACGTGGCCATCGTCGGCCAGGAGTTCATCCAGACGCAGATGCCGAGCGCCAACATCGCTCAGCTGATCAACGTGCTGCCGGGCGTGAGCTATTCGACGGAAGATCCCGGCGGCTTCAACTCCGGCGACCTGCGCATCCACGGCTTCGACGGCAACCACGTCGCCATCATCCTGGACGGCGCGCCGCTGAACGACACCGGCAACTACGCGGTGTTCCCCGGCGAATACATGATCGGTGAGCTGATCGACCACCTGGCGGTCAACGTCGGCTCGAGCGACGTGGACAGCCCGTCGGCCTCGGCGCTGGGCGCCACCATCAACATCCGCTCCAAGCTCCCGCCGCCGGACCTGGGCGGCGTCGTCCACCTGTCGGGCGGCAGCTACAAATACTACCGCGGCTTCGCCGAGTTCGACACCGGCGCCATCGGGCCCTGGGGCACCACCGCCTACATCGCCGGCGAGTACGGCAAGGAGAACAACTTCAAGAGCCGTCCCGGCTACAGCCGGCGCGCCGACATCAGCGGGCGGATCTATCAGCCGCTGAGCGGCAACGACTTCCTGAGCCTCGCGGGCATCTATGTCAGCGAGCGCCAGTACCCGGCGTTCCGCCTGAGCCCGACGCAGCTGGCCACCATCGGCCGCTACGCCTTCGGCGACAACTCCACCTGGGTTCCGGAGACCGTGACCCCGGGCGTGGCCGACGTGATCCCGGCCAACGCCGGCCCGTTCGGCGCCGACACCAACTACTACAAGCTGTTCCCGAACCCGGTGGACTTCGCGAGCGTCCGCGGCCAGTCGCACTTCACGCTGTCCAAGAACCTCGTCCTGACCATCGACCCGAACCTGTTCTACACCCTGGCCAACGGCGGCGGCTCGTCGTCGCTGCGGGAAACCGACGCGCGCCTGATCGGCAACACGGCCGTCCGCGGCGTGGACCTGAACGGCGACGGCGACACCCTGGACACGGTGGCCGCCTATTCGCCCAGCAACACCCGGACGCACCGCTACGGCGTCACCAGCTCGCTGCTGTGGGACCTGAACGACAACAACCACTTCCAGCTGGCCTATACGCTGGACTACGGCCGTCACCGCCAGACCGGCGAGTTCACCATGGTCAATCCGGCCACCGGCGAGCCCAGCAGCGTGTTCGGCGGCCTCGAGGGCGAGGGCACGCCGATCAAGACGGCGGACGGCGCCATCCTGCGCACCCGTGACCGCTTCTCGATCGCCATCCTGAACCAGCTGTCGGCCAACTACCTCGGCAAGTTCATGGACGACCGGCTGCACATCAACATCGGCGTCCGGATGCCGAACTTCGAGCGCAAGCTCAACCAGTTCTGCTACACCTTCAACGGCACCAGCGCCTTCTGCGACACCGTCGATCCGGCGCGGGTCCAGACGGCCTACAACACCGACCTGGCGGCGCACCGCGCCAGCGGCGCGACGGCCACCGCCCTGGCGGCGGTGTTCGGCGGCGGCGCCAGCCCGACCACCGGCCTGAACGGGGTGCCGAACTTCGCCTTCCCGTTCAAGGCGGACCTCAAGTACAAGAAGTCGCTGCCGAACCTCGGCATCACCTTCCGGGCCGCCGAGGACCACCTGCTCTATGCGTCCTACGCCAAGGGCCTGGCCGCGCCGAAGACCGACAACCTCTACACCTCGTCTCCGAACCTGGTGCAGCCCGAGCTCAGCGACAACTTCGCGGCCGGCTATCGCTACCAGACCCACCTCCTGAACCTGTCGATCAACCTCTACGACACCGAGTACAAGAACCGCATCGTGTCCTCGCCGGACCCGAACGACCCGACCCTGTCCATCGACCGGAACGTCGGCGATGTGCGGATCTACGGGGTGGATATCGAAGCCGGCTACAAGCCGATCGAGCACCTGAACATCTACGGCAGCGCCAACTTCAACAAGAGCCGGGTCAAGAAGAACTACGTCCTGACCACCAGCGGAATCACCTTCGAACTGCCAGTGGCCGGCAACGAGCTGGTGATGACGCCTGACCGGGTGTTCAACGGCCGGATCTCCTACGACTTCGGGGACCTGTCCGTCGGCTTCCAGGGCAAGTACATGAGCTCGCGCTGGATCGATGACCTGAACTCGACCCGCATCCCGGCCTATGCCGTGTTCGGCCTCGACGCCCGCTACGACCTGCCGTTCTTCAAAGGCAGCTACATCCAGGTCAACGTGCAGAACCTGTTCGACCGGTTCTACATCTCGCGCTCGACCACCAACGCCAACAACGTGGCGTTCCCGATCCCGGGCACCACGCGGACCTTCTTCGCCTCGACGCCCGGCTACTTCATCGGCGCGCCGCGGACCGCCACCATCACGCTCGGCGCCAAGTTCTAAGCGTCCAGCGATCTACGACTTCGCAGAGGGCGGCCCGGCGACGGGCCGCCCTTTTCTTTTGCCGACTTGACGCCGCCGCCGCCCGCGCCCATCTGCGCGCGTCCTTCCGTTCGAGGTCTCGATTTTGAGCGCTGCCGTTCCGCCGGAGTGGGCCCCGCATCGGGCCATGTGGCTGGGGTTCCCCAGCCATGCGGAGCTGTGGGAGGACGACCTGGCGGCCGCGCAGCACGAGGTGGCGGCGCTGGCCCGCGCGCTGGCCGGGCCCGGGGGCGAGCGGGTGCGGCTGATGACCGGCCATCCGGACGGTGAGGCCGCCGCCCGTCGGATGCTGGGTGATGTGGCGGGGATCGAGATCGTGCCCGGCCGCTTCGGCGACATCTGGCTACGCGACACCGGCCCGATCTTCGACGCAGCCGGCCGGGCGCACGGCTTCCGTTTCAACGGCTGGGGCGGCAAGTACGAGCTGCAACACGACGACACCGTGGCCGAGCAGATCGCGGCGGCGGCCGGCGTCCCGCTGATCCGCCACGACTTCGTCCTGGAAGGCGGCGCGGTGGACCACGACGGGCTGGGCACGGTGCTGACCACCGGCCAGTGCCTGCTCAACCGCAACCGCAATCCGGGCTGGACCGAGGCGGTTGCTCAGGCGGCGCTCGCCGAGGCGCTTGGCGCGAAGAAGCTGCTCTGGCTGGGCGAAGGCCTGCTCAACGACCACACCGACGGCCACGTGGACAACCTGGCGCGCTTCGTGGCGCCCGGCGTCGTCGCCTGCCCGATCGCCTGGGGCCGCGGCGACCCCAACGCCGCCGCCTACGACGACGCGGCGCGCAGGCTTGCGGCCATGACCGACGCCGAGGGCCGCCCGCTCACCGTCGCCCGCATCCCCTCGCCGGGCTTCGTCGACAGCGGCGAGGGCCGGCCCGTGCCCGCCTCCCACATGAATTTCCTGATCGCCAACCGGGCGGTGATCGTGCCCATCTACGAGGACCAGCCGGGGGAGTTCGCCGTCCAGGCCCTGGAGCACCTGTTCCCCGACCGCCAGGTGATCGGCCTGCCGTCGATGGCCATCCTCACCGGCGGCGGATCCTTCCACTGCATCACCCAGCAGGAGCCCGCCTGATGAGCCGCCAGATCACCGTCGCGGCGATCCAGTCGTCCTACGGCGCCGACATGGCCGCCAATATCGCCAAGACCGAGGGCTTCGTGCGCGAGGCCGCCGGCAAGGGCGCGCAGGTGGTGCTGCCGCCGGAGCTGTTCCAGGGCCCCTATTTCTGCGTCGCCCAGGAGGAGCGCTGGTTCGCCAACGCCCATCCCTGGCGCGAACACCCGGCCGTCGTCGCCATGGCCGCGCTGGCCGCCGAGCTGGGCGTGGTCATCCCGGTCTCGATCTTCGAGCGCGAGGGGCCGCACTACTTCAACAGCGTGGTGGTCATCGACGCTGACGGCACGCCGCTCGGCGTCTACCGCAAGAGCCATATCCCCGACGGGCCGGGCTATATGGAGAAGTACTATTTCCGTCCCGGCGACACCGGCTTCCGGGTCTGGCCGACCCGCTTCGGGCGGCTCGGCGTCGGCATCTGCTGGGACCAGTGGTATCCGGAGAGCGCGCGGGCCATGGCCCTGATGGGCGCGGAGATCCTGTTCTATCCCACCGCCATCGGCTCGGAGCCGCACGACGCCAGCCTCGACACCGCCGCGCCCTGGCGCCGCGCCATGCAGGGCCACGCGGTCTCCAACGTGATCCCGGTGGTGGGCGCCAACCGCACCGGCTTCGAGCCCTGGGCGAACTACCCGAACAGCGGCCAGCTGTTCTATGGCTCGAGCTTCATCGCCGACCATCGCGGCGACCTCACCGCCGCCTTCGGGCGCGAGGACGAGGGCGTGCTGACCGCCGCATTCGACCTCGATTTCCTCAGCACCCACCGCGCCGCCTGGGGCTTCTTCCGCGATCGCCGCCCCGACCTCTACGGCCTCCTCGCCCAGCCGCGGCCGGTCTAGGAACCGCCTCTCCCCCGCGAGCGCAGCGAGGCAGAGGGGAGAGGGTAGGGAGAGGGGCCGGCTCGGCGGCTCATCGGGTGCGGCTGGCCAGCTATGACCCATGGCGGCGCCGGGAGCGGCAGCGGCCTGTCCTACGCCGCCCCTCTCCCTACCCTCTCCCCTCTCGCTTCGCGGGGGGAGAGGCGATCAGTCCGTGGCCTACGCCGCGCAGCTCAGCGGCGCCGTCGCGCGCCCGTGCTTCAGCTCAGCCCGCGCCGCCGCCAGGTCTTTCTGGAACGCCGGATCGGCGTGCAGCCGCGCCACCAGGCTTGCGCCGAGCTTGCGCCCGGCCTCCACGTCGGAGCGGTAGTGCACACCGCAGATCACCCGGCTGTCGCCGATCGCGCCACCCGCCTCCATCAGCTTGCCAAGCCTGGCGGGCGCCAGCTCGCCGAGGATCAGCCCCCAGGCCCAGCCGGTCATGGCGTGTCCCGACGGATAGGAGGCGTTGGTCTTCATCCAGTCCTCCCTGGGCACGCAGATCGGCCGGTCGTCGCCGATCGGCGGGCGGGTGCGGTTGTAGTGCTCCTTGGGCGGCGTGCCGACGGTGCGCACGTCGATCTCCACCCGTCGCAGGATGCGGTAGGTCACCGGCGTGGCCTGCGGGCCGATGACCCGGCCCAGCGCGCAGGAATAGCGCTCCAGGGCCCCGCCGTTCCACAGGTCGTTGTCCTTGATCGCCAGCGCCCAGCGCGCGGAGCCCGCCGCCTTGCGGGTCTCCAGATAGGCCGCCCGGTCGGCTTGGCCGGCGATGGACTCCACGGCAGGCGGCGGGCCGATCACCGCTTCGCCGTCGATGTCGTTGTTCGGCAGGTAGCCCGTCACCTTCGGCGGCGCGGCGGCGACGGTCTCGATCTGCGCCGGGGCCAGCACGGGCCTGGCGGCGCCCGCGCCGGCGGCGATAGCCGCCGCCAGGCCGGCGCCGAGAAACAGGGACTTGATCAAGCTCACTCCTAACCGCGCAGCACGGTCTTGCCGTTGCGGATCACCGTCGCGCCGCGGTCCAGCACGCGGGCCTCGAAGGAGACCACGTCGCCGTCCTTCCAGAGGTCGACGGTCACCGTGTCGCCGGGGAACACCGGCGCCGAGAACCGCGCCTCGTGGCTGAGGATCTGTTCAGGCTGGTAGTCGCAGATCTCCTGCAGCACGGCGCGGCAGGTGATGCCGTAGGTGCACAGCCCGTGCAGGATCGGCCGCGGGAAGCCGGCCCGCTTGGCCACGTCGGGATCGGAGTGCAGCGGATTGCGGTCGCCGTTCAGCCGATAGAGCAGGGCCTGGTCGGGCCGGGTCTCGATGGGCACGGAGATGTCGGGCTTGCGGGTCGGCACGGCGTGCGGCTCCGGCGCCCCATCCGAGGGCCCGCCGAACCCGCCGTCTCCCCTGGCGAAGGTCGAGCCGGTGAGGGTGGCGACCTTCTCGCCCTTGTCGTCGGTCCAGATGGTCTCGTTGACGACCACGGCGCCCTTGTCCTTGCCCTTGTCGAAGGCGCCGACCGTGCGGCTGGTGGCGGTGAACGAGCCGTTGAGCGCCAGCGGCTTGTGCAGCTCCACCTTCTGCTCGCCGTGCACCACCATCAGGTAGTTGAGCTGGCTGACCCGCAGGCCTTCCTTCTGCTCCACCGCCTGGGCGGCCCGGCGTCCGGCGCCGGCGGCCAGCACGGTGGCGGCGGTCGGCACCACCTTCAGGTCCTTCTCGTAGACGAACGGCAGCTCGCGCTCGTCCATCGGGTCGCGGCCCATGCCGATGCCCAGGGCGTAGAGCATCACGTCCTTGTCGCCGTAGCTGAAGGTGCGCGGCTCGGTCTTCTGCTCGAGGATGTCGGGGTAATAGATCGGCATGAAATGTCCTCCCGGGGCGGCCGCAGGCGGGGCCTTCTTCTCTATGGCCGCGATTGAAGCCCCGAAGACGGCGTCCGGCAAGCGGCGTGGCGCCTCAATTGCCGCCTGGGTCCCGATCGGTTAGAAGCGGCGACCTTGCGCGGGGACGCTTGGATCGTCTCCGCCCCGCACCTCGATTTCCGAAGGCTTCGATGACCACCACCACCGTCCAGCCCGGCCCGATCACCGGCAACGTCCTTCTCTATTCGCAGCCCGAGCCGCTGAGCCCCGAGCTGCACGGCAAGCTGGGCGTGGTTCAGAGCGACCGGCCCTTCGGCTTCGCCAAGCCCGGCCACGCCGTGCCGCTGACCGTCGGCGAGTTCCCGCTGGCCGCGCTCACCGGCCCGATCATCTTCGTCGGCGACGAGAAGACCCCGATCGCGGTCATGGGCCTGAACGCCGGGGACAACATGTTCGTCCGCGACGACGGCATGTTCGAGCCGGGCGTCTACATCCCGGCCTACATCCGCCGCTATCCCTTCGTGTTCGCCCAGGACGACGAGGCCAAGCAGATGGTGCTGTGCATCGACCGCAAGGCCGAGTTCATCGTCGAGGGCGGCGAGATCCCGTTCTTCGACAAGGACGGCAAGCCCAGCGACTACACCCAGCGCTGCATGGAGTTCTGCAACAACTTCGAGCAGGAGCGGCAGCGCACCATGGCCTTCGTGCAGATCCTCAAGGACCTGGACCTGTTCGAGACCAAGACCGCCAACTTCACCCCGATGAACGCCGACGGGACCCCCGGCGAGCCGCAGAAGATCGCCGACTACTTCGGCGTCTCGGAAGACAAGCTCAACAAGCTGCCCACCGAGAAGCTGGTGGAGATCCGCGACAACGGCGCGCTGGGCCAGATCTACGCCCACCTGCTGTCGCTGGTCGGCTGGGACCGCCTCATCGCGCTGGCCATGGCCCGCCCGGCCCAGGAGCCGGTGGCGGCGAACGCGTAGACCTTGAATTGCTCCCCTTCGGGGGAGCTCCCGCGAAGCGGGTGAGGGGGCTTCCACTCAAAAATCGCAGCTGCGAATCTGCGGCGGAAGCCCCCTCCAACACGTCGTGGTCCCCCTCCCCCGAAGGGGAGGAATTGTTTATCACCGCGCCCACACGCCCCGCGTCAGGCACGAGAAGACCAGCCGGCCGGCCTCGTCGAGGAGGTCGTGCTGGCAGATGACGATGCCCTTGCCCTCGCCCACGGGGTCCTTGGCCATCACCGTCATGCGGCCGCGCAGCAGCTCGCCGGCCGGTGGGTTGCGCATCCAGCGCAGCGCATCGACGCCCAGCCGCTTGGTCTGCGGCCAGTCGGTGTGGGCCACCGCGTCGAGCTTGGCCCACATGGCGTAGACCATGGCGTCCGGCGCGCCGCGCTCGGGCGCCCAGCCCGGCGTGAAGGCGGCGATGAAGGCGGCCAGCGAGTCGGCCTCCACCGCCATGGCGCCCAGCGACACCACCTGGCCGATCTCGATATCGTCGAAGCGGGCGGGCACGGCGGGTCTCTCCGGTTGGCGAACGCGATTCTGGTATCAGAGCCGGCTCGACCGGCCGCGTCGAGCCTTGCTTTGCGTATCGCCCCGCAGAGGCCATATAGCTCCGGTATCGCGCGGGGGGCGTTGAAGAGGTGACGATGCGCTGGCTTGCCGCGATCCTGGCCGTCCTGGCTTTTTCCACCGGCGCGGCGGCCGCTCCGGTCAACTCCGGCCACCTGACGGCCGAGCTGGTTCCGCAGACCCAGGGGATCGCGCCGGGCCAGACGATCCACATCGCGCTCCGCCAACAGATCCTGCCCGGTTGGCACACCTATTGGCGCAACCCCGGCGATTCGGGCGAGCCCACCCGCCTGAAGTGGACCCTGCCCGCCGGCTGGCGCGCCGGCGACATCGTCTGGCCGACGCCGAAACGCCTGCCGGTCGGGCCGCTGGTCAACTATGGCTATGAGGACCAGGTCGTCCTGCCACTGGTCATCACCGCGCCGGCCGACGCCAGGCCGGGCCAGAGCGTCACCCTGAAGGCCGCCGCCTCGTTCCTGGTCTGCAAGGACATCTGCGTCCCCGAGGATGCGACCTTGACGCTGGCCCTGCCGGTGGTCGCCGCTCCGGCCGCCCCTGATCCGCAGTGGGGCGGCAAGATCGCCAAGGCGCTGGCCGAGGCGCCGAAGCCGGCCGGTCTCACCGCCGTCTTCCAGAAGAAGGGCCCGGCCGTGGCGCTCGCCGTCACCGGCGGCGTGCTGAAAGGCGCCGACGTCCACGACGTCTATTTCTACCCCTACGACTCCGACCGCATCGACCATTCCAAGCCGCAGGCGATCGACCGCGGCCGGGACGGCCTGACGTTGGCCCTGGTCCCGGGTCCCGCCTTTCAGGCCGGTCCCGCGCCCACCACCCTGCCCGGCGTGCTGGCCGTCGACGGCAAGGCCTATGAGATCGCAGCCAGCCCCGGCGCGCCGCCGGCCGGCGCCTCGGGGCTGGGCCCACCGGCGGCCAAGGGCGCGGGCGGATCGGCCAGCCTGGGCCTGATCACCGCGGCCCTGTTCGCCTTCATAGGCGGCCTGATCCTCAACCTGATGCCCTGCGTGTTCCCGATCCTGGCCATGAAGGCCGCCTCGCTGGCGGCGCACGGCGGGACGGAGGCGGCGCAGGCCCGCAAGCACGGCCTGGCCTTCGGGGCCGGGGCGCTGGCCACCTTCCTGGGCCTCGCCGTCCTGCTGATCGGGCTGAAGGCGGCTGGTCAGGCCATCGGCTGGGGCTTCCAGCTGCAGTCGCCGCCGGTGGTCGCGGCGCTCAGCCTGCTCATGCTGGCCGTGGCGCTGGACCTCTCCGGCGTCGTCGAGGTGGGGACTTCGCTGCAGGGCGTGGGCTCCACCGCCGCCGCCCGCGGCGGCCTGGCCGGCGACGTGTTCACCGGCGCCCTGGCCGTGGTGGTCGCCGCGCCCTGCACCGCGCCGTTCATGGGCGCCTCCATCGGCTGGGCCCTGACCCAGCCGGCCGCCGCGGCGCTCACCGTCTTCCTGGCGCTGGGCCTAGGTTTCGCCCTGCCGTTCGTGGCGGTGACCTTCTGGCCCGGCCTGCTCACCCGCCTGCCCAGGCCCGGCCCGTGGATGGACGCGTTCCGCAAGGCGCTGGCCTTCCCGATGTACGCCGCCGCGGCCTGGCTCGCCTGGGTGCTGACCATCCAGGCCGGGGAGACGGCGCTGGCCCGCATCTTCGCCGCCGCCATCGTCCTGGCGCTGGCCGCCTGGCTGGCCGGCGCCGCCCAGCGCCGCGCGGCGTCCGGCAAGCGCGCCGTGGCGCTCGGC
>JAQGIV010000084.1 GCA_028290945.1 Phenylobacterium sp.
TTGATCCGCTGGATCCACAGCGCGCGGAAGCTGCGCTTGCGGACCTTGCGGTCGCGGTAGGCGTATTGGCCGGCCTTGTCCACGGCCGCCTTGGCGGTGCGGATGGTGTTCTTGCGGCGCCCGTAGAAGCCCTTGGCTTGCTCGAGGACCTTCTTGTGACGGGCGTGGGCGACGACGCCCCTTTTGACGCGAGCCATCTGTCAGATCTCCTTAGAGGCCATACGGCAGGAAGGTCTTGATGATCTTCGCATCTGCGTCGCTCATCACCTTCGTGCCGCGGTTCTGACGGATGTACTTGGCGTTGTGGCTGAGCAGGCGGTGCCGCTTGCCCGCGACGCCGGCCTTGATCTTGCCAGACGCCGTGATCTTGAAGCGCTTCTTGGCGCCCGATTTGGTCTTCAGTTTCGGCATTTCACGTCGGAGCCGAAGCCCCGTCCTCAAGCAGCGTGTTGATGGATCGCCGTGGCATGCCATTGGCCAGGCGGTCCCGAAGAGCGGCGGCATGTACGCGAAAGGCCGGCGGAAAGCAAGGTGTTGGGCGCAGCCGAAAGGTCGGCGCGGCCGGGCGCGGCGAGACTGACCGCCCACCAGGGCGCAAGTCTTCTCAGCCCAATAGATATAGATATATACGGCAGAAATAATGCATCGCGGCAAACGGTATGCCCGAGTTCGCAACCGCAAGTGGATAACCTTACACTATAAATGATTTATTGACAGAATTGCACAGCTCGCAACACATGCCGCCCAGTAGAGTTCTGGGGGGAGAGGTCCTGCGCTTGCCGGCTTAGCTGGCGACGCAAGACATGTGGTCATTCGATCCAAGACGAGGCCGTCGTGCTTCGCCGTGCGCCACAGGCGTCGCGGCGCAAGCGAACGCGCCCGTGGGACCGGAGGCTGACGGCTCACATCAGACAGTCGGACGCACCATCGAGCCGCTGGGGTTCGGCGGGGCGCTATTGAGCGTTTGGGGGTTTTTACTATGCCGAATTTGATCGTCGATGGCGGTTTCGACAACGGGCTCAACGGTTGGTCCGTAACAGCGCCCAACGGCTCTGCGACGACCGGCACGGGCTCCCCCACGCCGGGCTTCCAGGGGTTCAGCAACAGCTCGACCGGCGGTGATCTTACGCAGACCTTCGCCACCATCGTCGGCGCCCACTACCATCTGACGTTCTCCTCGTTCGACAACGTAAATTCGGGGTCGAACTTCCTGCGCGTGATCGTCGCCGGCGGGAGCACGGCGATCGGGCTGACCCAGACCTTCACCCAGCACGCGATCGACTTCGTCGCGACCTCGACCTCGACGACGCTCGACTTCAATTTCACGACGGCCGGCGGCACCGGCATCATCGGGATCGACAACGTCGACGTCGAGCTGGTCAACAATCCTCCGGTGATTTCCGGGCCGGTGACGGGCTCCGTCCCGGAGGACTCGTCGAGCACGCTGAGCGCCCTGGCCCACGCGTCGGACCCCGACGCCGGGACCACGCTCTCGGTCGTGCCCGGAGCCCTGCCGGCCGGCGTGACATATAACGCGGCGACCCAAAGCTTCACCCTGGACGCGTCGAACGCGGCCTACCAGCATCTGGCAAGCGGGGCGACCACCACCGTCTCGGTCAGCTACGGGGTATCCGACGGCATCGTCACCACCCCGGCCACGGCCGTCTGGACCATCATCGGGACCAATGACGCCCCGGTCGTTTCCGGCGCCGTCACCGCCGCCGCGACCGAGGACGGCGCGACGGTCAGCGTCAACGCCCTCGTCAACGCCTCCGACGTCGACGACAGCACCACGCTGTCGGCGGCGAACCTGCCGGCGAGCCTGCCGGCCGGGGTGACCTACAATGCGGCGACCCACAGCTTCACCCTGGATCCCACCAACGCCGCCTACCAGCACCTCGCGGCGGGCGAGACCCAGACGGTGACGGTCAGCTACGGCGTCTCCGACGGATCGGCCATGACGGCGGCCCAGACCACCTTCACCGTCAACGGGACCAATGACGCACCGGTCCTGGGCGCGCCCCTCAGCGCCAATGTGGTGGTGAACGGCACGTTCTCGTCCGGCGCGGCCGGTTGGACCAACGCGGCCGGCACCGGCGTCGAGGTCAACCCCGCCGGCGTCTATGGCCTCGACGGATCGCACGGCCTCGTCATGGAACTCGACGTCAACGGCGGCCTGCCGTTCGACGACGTCTCGCAGTCCGTCGCGACCGTGGCCGGCCGGACCTACACCTTCAGCTTCGACACCGCCCAGCGCGCGGGCTTCCCGGGCGTCACGAACAGCTATCAGGTGATCTGGAACGGCCAGGTGATCGACACGGTCAACCCGGCGAGCACCACCTTCGAGCATCACACCTATTCGGTGGTTGCGACCGGTTCGGTCGGCAAGGTCGAGTTCCGGGAAATCTCCAACAGCGATGGCGTCGGCGGCATCATCGACAATGTCGTCCTGACATCGACCGCGGGGGCAATTTCCGAAATCGCCGGGGTCCACGGGCAGAGCGTCGTCGATACCGCCGCCCTCACCCTTTCGCTCGGCGACGCGGACCTCAGCAACACCCACAGCGTGTCCGTCGCCGCGCCCACCGTGACCTGGTCGGGCGGTGCGACGCCGGCGGGTCTGGCGGGCGCCCTGGCCGGCGCGGTCCAGACCTCGCTTGCCGACACCACCGGCACGGGCGCGGGCTCGGTGACGGCGACTTTCGCGGCCCCGGACAAGACCTTCGACTTCCTGGGCAAGGGCGAGACCCTCACGGTCACCTACAACCTGACCGTGACCGACAGCGCGGGCGCGACCTCGACCCAGCCGGTCACCTTCGTCGTCACCGGGGCCAACGACGCCCCGATCATCAGCGGCCCGGGCCTGGCCCAGGTGGTGGAAGGCGCCGGCGCGATTCAGATCGACGCCCTGGCTCGCGCCAGCGACCTGGACGCCAACGACCACCTGAGCGTCGTCAATGTGCCGGCGACCTTGCCGGCCGGCGTGACCTATGACGCGGCCAGCCACAGCTTCTCGTTGGATTCCTCGAACGCGGCTTACCAGCACCTCGCGCAGGGCGTGTCCCAGCAAGTGGTGGTGACCTACGGCGTCTTCGACGGGACCTCCACGGTCTCGACTCAAGCGGTGTTCACCGTCATCGGCCAGAACGACGCCCCGGCGGTGTCCGGCGTGGTGACGGGCACGACGGCGGAGGACGGCGCGGCGCTGCACCTGGATGCGCTGGCCAACGCCAGCGATGTGGACGACGCGACCACGCTCTCGGTGGTCGGCGTTCCGCCCCTTCCCCCGGGGCTGACCTATGACCCGGCGACCCACAGCTTCGTGGTCGATCCGTCGAACGCCGCCTTCCAGCACCTGGCCGCCGGCGAGGCGCAGGTCTTGACGGTGGGCTACGGCGTCAGCGACGGCATCGCGACGACGCCGGCCTCGGTGAGCTTCACGGTGACCGGGACCAACGACGCCCCGGTAGTGTCCGGTGCGGTGACCGGCTCCGGCGCGGAAGACGGCGCCGCCGTCAACCTGGACGCGCTGGCCAACGCCTCGGACATCGACGATGGGACGACGCTCGCGGTGGTGAACGTGCCCTCGACCTTGCCGGCGGGCGTCACCTACGACGCCGCGACGCACAGCTTCGCGATCGATCCGGCCAATGCGGCCTATCAGCATCTCGCGGCCGGTCAGGCGGACACGGTCACCGTCAGCTACGGCGTGACCGACGGCATCGCCACAACCCCGGCCTCGGTGACCTTCACGGTGACCGGGACCAACGACGCCCCGGTGGTGTCCGGCGCGGTGACCGGCTCGGCCACGGAAGACGGCTCCGCCGTCCACCTGGACGCGCTCGCCAACGCCTCCGACGTCGACGACGCCACGACGCTGTCGGTGGTGAACGTGCCCTCGACCCTGCCGGCCGGCGTCACCTACGACGCCGCGACCCACAGCTTCGCGATCGATCCGTCGAACGCGGCGTACCAGCATCTCGCGGCTGGTCAGACGACGAGCTTGACGGTGAGCTACGGCGTCAGCGACGGCCTAACCACGACAGCGGCCTCGGTGAGCTTCACGGTCACCGGGACCAACGACGCTCCGGTGGTTTCCGGCGCGGTGACCGGCTCGGCCACGGAAGACGGCGCCGCCGTCCACCTGGACGCGCTCGCCAACGCCTCGGACGTCGACGACGCCACGACGCTGTCGGTGGTGAACGTGCCGCCGACCCTGCCGGCCGGCGTCACCTACGACGCCGCGACGCATAGCTTTGCGCTCGATCCGGCCAATGCGGCCTATCAGCATCTCGCGGCTGGTCAGACGACGACCCTGACGGTGAGCTACGGCGTCAGCGACGGCCTGGCCACGACAGCGGCCTCGGTGACCTTCACCGTGACCGGGACCAACGACGGCCCGGTGGTGTCCGGCGCGGTGACGGGCTCGGCGACCGAAGATGGACCGACGGTCCAGCTCGACGCTCTCGCTAACGCTGCGGACGTGGATGACAACACGACGCTGTCGGTGGTGAACGTGCCGGCGACCTTGCCGGCCGGCGTCACCTACGACGCCGTGACGCACAGCTTCGCCCTCAACCCCGCCGATGCGGCCTACCAGCACCTGGCCGCCGGCCAGACCACGACCCTGACGGTGAGCTACGGCGTCAGCGACGGCCTGGCCACGACAGCGGCCTCGGTGACCTTCACGGTGACCGGGACCAACGACGCCCCGGTGGTTGCCGGCGCCGTGACGGGCTCGGCGACTGAAGATGGCCCGACCGTCCAGCTGGACGCGCTCGCCAACGCCTCCGACGTGGATGACAACACGACGCTGTCGGTGGTGAACGTGCCCTCCACCTTGCCGGCCGGCGTCACCTACGACGCGGCGACGCACAGCTTCGCGATCGATCCGTCGAACGCGGCCTATCAGCATCTCGCGGCCGGTCAGGCGGCCACGGTCACCGTCAGCTACGGCGTGACCGACGGCATCGCCACAACCCCGGCCTCGGTGACCTTCACGGTGACCGGGACCAACGACGCCCCGGTGGTGTCCGGCGCGGTGACCGGCTCGGCGACCGAGGACGGCGCGGTGGTGAAGCTCGACGGCCTGGGCGCCGCCTCGGACGTCGATGACAACACGACGCTCTCGGTGGTGAACGTGCCCTCGACCCTGCCGGCCGGCGTCACCTACGACGCCGCGACGCATAGCTTCGCGCTCGATCCGGCCAATGCGGCCTATCAGTCGCTGGGCCTTGGCGCGACGCAGGTCGTGACGGTGAACTACGGCGTATCGGACGGGTCGCTGACCACGGCCGGCGCGGTGTCATGGACCGTGACCGGCGCCAATGACGCGCCGATCGCCCATGCGGATACGGCGCTGGTCAACGAGAAGGCCTCGGTGGTCATCGACGTGCTCGGCAACGACACCGACGTCGACGCCGGCGACAGCAAGTCGATCGTCAGCGTCGGGGCCACAGCACTTGGCGGCGTGGTCACGATCGTGGACGGCCACCTGGTCTACTCGGCGACGGCCGACACCCTGTCGCTGCTGAACCTGGGTCAATCGCAGGTCGACACCTTCACCTACACGATGAAGGACAGCCACGGGGCGCTCAGCACCTCCACGGTGGCCGTCACGGTCAACGGCGTGGCGGACGGCGCCGACCTGATCGGCGGCAACCACGACCAGACGCTGATCGGCACGGGCCTCGACGAGCACATCTCCGGTGGCAACGCCAAGGACACCCTGTCCGGCGGTGGCGGCGCCGATACCCTCGACGGTGGCAACGGCACGGACTCGCTCGCCGGCGGCAGCGGCATCGACCGGCTGTACGGCGGCAATGGCGCCGACACCCTCGATGGCGGCCTGGGTAATGACACCCTGACCGGAGGGAACGGGCCCGACGTGTTCGTGTTCGGGCTCCACTTCGGCCACGACGTCATCACCGACTTCGCCAACGAGGACACCTTGTCGTTCGCGCACGGGCTGTTCACCGGCTTCTCCGACTTCATGGCGCACGCCCACCAGGTCGGGAACGATGTGGTCATCTCCTACGGGGCCGACGACACCATCGTGCTGCAGCACACCACGCTGAGCGCCCTCGCGCCGTCCGACGTGCTTCTCGGCTAGTCGGCCGACAACGGACGCCGTCGCCTTTTCGGGGCGGCGGCGTCTGGCTCAGGCCGCGCCGCGCCGCTGCGCCTGCGCCCAGGCCAGCACGCCCACCCCGGCGAGGGTCGAGAGCAGGCTGCCGGCGATCACCCCGGCGCGGACCTGGCCCTGCTCGACCCCGGACCCGGGGAAGGCCAGCGCCCCGATGAACAGGCTCATGGTGAAGCCGATGCCGGTGAGCAGGCTCATGCCGAACAGCT
The DNA here is from genome assembly GCA_028290945.1 of Phenylobacterium sp. Classification (GTDB taxonomy): domain Bacteria; phylum Pseudomonadota; class Alphaproteobacteria; order Caulobacterales; family Caulobacteraceae; genus Phenylobacterium. The sequence goes on from JAQGIV010000084.1 coordinate 6,355, forward strand.
CCACCCACTTGGTGCCCATCGGCCGGCGGGCGATCTTCAGGCCGCAGATCAGCGCGATGGCCCCGAACACCCCCAGCGGCTTGCCGATGAACAGGCCGGCGGCCACGCCCAGGGCCACCGGGCCGAACAGGTCGCTCATCTGCAGGCGGCCGAAGTCGAAGCCGGCCGCGCAGAAGGCGAACAGCGGCAGGATCAGGAAGGCCACATAGGGGTGCAGGCTCTCCATGAAGTCCTCCAGCATGCCGGGGCGGCCGGGCTTGCGGGGCTCGATGGGGATGGTCATGGCCGCGGCGACGCCGGCCACCGAGGTGGAGATGCCGGACTTCAGCGTGAAGGCCCAGACCAGCACGAAGCCAATGGCGTAGAACAGGTAGGGCGCGGCCCGCCAGCGGGTCAGCAGGCCCATCAGCGCCAGCGACGCGAGCGCCGCGGCCAGGGCCGCGAACCTCAGGTGGTTGGTGAACACCGCCCCGATCACCGCCACGGCGCCCAGGTCGTCGACGATGGCCAGCGTCAGCAGGAACACCCGCAAGGTCGGCGGCAGCTTCGGGCCGGCCACGGCCAGGGCCGCCATGGCGAAGGCGATGTCGGTGGCGACCGGGGTCGGCCAGGCCTGCGGCGCGCCGCCGGGTCCCGCGTTGAAGGCCAGGTAGACCAGCGCCGGGGCGAGCATCCCGCCGAGCGCCGCCAGGATCGGCAGGGCGAGGCGCCTGGGATTGGCCAGCTCGCCGCGCAGCACCTCGTATTTGATCTCCAGGCCGACGACGAAGAAGAACACCGCCATCAGCCCTTCCTTGACCCAGTCGAGCACCGGATGGGTCTCGGCGAAGCCGCCGAGCTGGACGGTGAAGGGGGCCTGCAGGAAGCGGAAGTAGAGGCCGTCGGCCGGCGAGTTGGCCATGGCGATGGCCAGCACGGCCGCCGCCGCCAGGATCGCCCCCGAGGCGCTCTCGGTCTTCAGGAAGTCCAGCGTGATGCGCTTGGCCATGGGCCCTGGCTAGCACGGCCCTGGCGCGCAATCGACGGCAACCGGCTAGAGTGACCGCCGACCAGAGCCGGAGGGACCATGAGACTTTCGAAGCCCCGCATCGCGCCGCTCGCCGACGCCGAGCTGACCCCGGAGCAGGCCGAGGCGCTGGAGGCCTTCCGCCCCGGCCCGGTGCTCAACATCTTCCGGACCCTGGCCCATGCGCCCAAGGCGCTCGGCCGGTTCAACGCCTGGGGCGGCTATATCCTGTCCCGGCGCAACGACCTGGCCCCGCGCGAGCGGGAGATCGTGATCCTCAGGACCGGCTTCCTGTGCAAGTCCGGCTACGAGTGGGCGCAGCACGTGCGCATCGGCCTGCGCGAGGGGCTGACCGAGGACGATATCGCGCGGATCAAGGACGGCGCCCACGCCGGCTGGACGCCGGCCGACGCGGCGCTGATCCAGGCCGCCGACGAACTGCACGCCGACCAGTTCGTGAGCGACGCCGCCTGGGCCGACCTCGGCCGCCACTTCAGCCAGAAGCAGTGCATGGACGTGGTGTTCACCGCCGCGCAGTACACCCAGGTCTCCATGTTCCTGAACACCTTCGGCGTGCAGCTCGATGCGGGCCTGACGCTCGATCCGGACCTGAAGGGCTTCTGAGCGTGACGGGAAGGCTTGCCGGCAAGCGCGCCATCGTCGTGGGCGCCGGCCAGACGCCGGGCGAGACGCTGGGCAACGGTCGCGCCATGGCCTTGCTGTTCGCCGCCGAGGGCGCCGAGGTGCTGTGCGTCGACCGCATCGGCGAGCGGGCCGAGGAGACCGCGGCGATGATCGGCAAGGACGGCGGCCAGGCCTTCGCCCGCCAGGCCGATATCGTGAAGGAGACCGACTGCATCGGCGTGGTGGCCGCGGCCATGGAACGCTGGGGCGGCTTCGACATCCTGATCAACAACGTCGGCATCGGCGGCGGCGACGCTCCGGCCCACCGGGCCGAGGAAGCGGCCTTCGACCGCATCGTCTCGGTCAACCTCAAGGGCATGTGGCTGATGACCAAGGTGGCGCTGGGCGTGCTGCGCGAGCAGGGCTCGGGGGCGATCGTCAACATCTCGTCGCTGGCGGCCGTGGCCGGCGGAATCCAGGTGGCCTACGAGGTCTCCAAGGCCGGCGTGAACCGGCTGACCACCAGCGTGGCCCAGGCCAACGCCAAGCACGGCGTCCGCTGCAACGCCATCATGCCCGGCCTGATGGACACCCCCATGGCCGTGGCCGGCATCGCTGCGGCGCGCGGCGAGACGCAGGACGAGGTGCGCGCCCGGCGCAACGCCCAGGTGCCGCTCGGCGGCAAGATGGGCACCGCCTGGGACACCGCCTATGCCGCCCTGTTCCTGGCCTCCGACGAGGCGAAGTTCATCACCGGCGCCATCCTGCCGGTCGACGGCGGCATGGGCGTGCGCATCGGCTGAGGCCGGCGTTCACCAAGGAGTAAGGCTAACGCTACACCCTCCGCATGCATGCGGAGTATTCGGCCATGAGTGACACGGCCTTCGAGTCGAAGATCGCCGGGATCTTCTCCGGGATGGAACGCCGGCTGGGCGGCCGGCTGGCCGTGGAGAAGGCCAAGACCGAGAACCTGCAATCGCAGGACACCCGCCGCGTGGCCTTCATCCTCACCGAGGCCATTGAGGGCGAGCTGCAGCCGGCCGTGAAGCAGGCGCTCGCCGCCTACGACGACGCCATCAACCGCCCGATGCTGCCCAACGAGCGCTGGGAACAGCAGCTGGTGCAGAAGATCGGCCAGGCGGTGGACGCCTCGATCAAGCTGGCGTTGGCCCTCGACAAGGACAACCACCCCTGGAAGCCGTTGCTCTCGGCCGAGGCGCCGAAGATCCGCGCGCGGCTGACGGAGACCGCGGAGCAGCACTTCGTGGCGCTCACCAAGGTGCGCGGCCGCCGCCGCGGCGCGAGCACCGGCGTGCCCGACTGGGCGGTCTGGATCGCAATCTTCGCGGCTGGCCTGGTGGCGGGCTTCATCGTGGCGCGCCTGCTGCGCTGAATTGAGATTGCGGCGGGCGGCGGAAGCCCCAATGTGACGGCGAGATGCCGCTCGCGCCCGCCTATCGCCCCGATCCGCAGTTTCCGGAGCTGGGGCCCGAGTTCGCCGACCCGGTCGAGGCCGCGGCGTTTCCCAAGACCCTCCTGCGCTATCGCAACGACCGGGCCGCCGCGACGGTGGGCCTCGACCGGCTGACGGACGAGGAATGGATCGCCCATTTCGGCCGCTTCGAGCCGCTGCCCAACAACATCGCCCCGCCCTTGGCCCAGCGCTACCACGGCCACCAGTTCCGGGTTTACAACCCCGAGCTCGGCGACGGCCGCGGCTTCCTGTTCGCCCAGCTGCGCGAGGCGGAGACCAACCGCCTCCTGGACCTGGGCACCAAGGGCTCGGGCGAGACGCCGTGGTCCCGGCAGGGCGACGGGCGGCTGACGCTGAAGGGCGGGGTGCGCGAGGTGCTGGCGACCGCCATGCTGGAGGCGCTGGGGGTGCCGACCTCGCGGTCGTTCTCGCTGATCGAGACGGGCGAGGCGCTGCAGCGCACCGACGAGCCGTCGCCGACCCGGTCCGCGGTGCTGGTGCGACTGTCGCACAGCCACATCCGCTTCGGCACCTTCCAGCGGCAGGCCTTCTTCGAGAAGGCCGGCGCGATCACCGCGCTGGTGGACCATGTGATCGCCAACTATTACCCGCGGCTCTCAGGCGCCAACGACAGGGCCACGGCGTTGCTGGCCGAGGTGGTCAAGCGCTCGGCGCGGCTCACCGCCCGCTGGATGGCGGCCGGCTTCGTGCACGGGGTGCTCAACACCGACAACATGTCGATCACCGGCGAGAGCTTCGACTACGGGCCCTACCGCTTCCTGCCGAAGAACGACCCCAATTTCACCGCCGCCTATTTCGACCAGACCGGGCTCTACGCCTTCGGCCGCCAGCCGGAGACGGTGTTCTGGAACCTGCAGCAACTGGCCGGCACGCTGAGCCTGGTTAGCGGCAGCGATCCGTTGGTCGAGGCGTTGAACGGCTTCGGCGCCACCTACCGGCGCGAGCTGATCGCCGCCATGCTCGACCGGCTGGGCCTGAAGCCGCAGGGCGAGGCGGTGGACGCCGACTTCGTGCAGGCGATATTCCGCGCCATCGCCGCCGGGTCGGAGCCGCTGCGCTGGGAGCCGTTCTTCTTCGACTGGTTCTGCAAGGACGAGGCGCGCGCCATGGCCGGGCCGCGCGGCTGGCTCTACGAGACCGAGGGGTTCGCGGACTTCCGCCGCCTGCTGGAGGCCTATGAGCCCGACCGGCCGGGCCGGCTCGGCCACGCCTATTTCGCCAGGCCGGAGCCGGAGGAGCTGCTCTACGACGAGATCGAGGCGATCTGGGCGAAGATCGCCACGGATGACGACTGGTCGGCCTTCGAGGCCAAGCTCGGGGCCATCGACGCGGCCCGCCGCGCCTGGGGCCTGCCTTCGCAGCGGAGCTACGCGGCGGCCTGACCCGGCCGGGGCCGCGAAGCCCACTGGGCCAGCACCACCCCGCCCAGCGCCACCGCCGCGCCCATCGCCTGCATCGGGCCGATGGCCTCGGCGAAGATCAGATAGCCCAGCACGGCGGCCACCACCGGCTGCACCAGCACCACCGCCGAGGCCACCGAGGTCGGCAGCCGGCCCATAGCCCAGGCGATGGAGCCCTGGCCGGCGACGTGCATCAGGCCGAGGCCCAGGCAGGCGCCGAGGCCGAGGAGCGTGGTCGGCAGCAGCGGCTCGCGCAGCAGCAGGGCGGCGATCAGCATCAGGGGCGCGCCGACCACGCTCGACCAGAACATCAGCCGGCTGGCGCCCTCGGTCTTCCGGCCCTGGCCGATGGCCAGCATGTAGAGGGCGTACCAGAGGGCGGTGGTGGCCGAGAACAGGTTGCCCAGCGGCGGATCGAGGCCCGGGCCGCCGCCCTTCTCCAGCGCCATCATCCACGAGCCGCCGACCGCCACGGCCACGGCCAGCAGGAACAGCGGCCTGGGGCGCTGCTTCAGGAAGATCCAGGCGAAGGCGGTGACCACCACCGGCGTCAGGTTGGAGAGCACCGTGGCGTTGGTCACCGAGGTGTACTTGATCCCGTAGTGCCAGAAGCCGAGGTCGAGGGCGAACATCACCCCGGCCACCAGGGCGATGCGCGAGGGCCGGCGGATCGGCCCGTTGGCCCGCCGCGTCATCAGCGCCAGCACCGGCAGGGCGACGGCGAGGCGCCACAGGCCGGCGGCGGCCGGGCCGGTGGTGGTCAGCCGCACCAGGATCGGCGACAGGCCGATCACGCAGGCGCCGAACAGCAGCACCGCGATGGCCTGCCAGCGCGGCGGGCCCGCGCCTTCCCCGATTGTCTCCGCGATCGCCTCAGTCAAAACCCAGCTCCGCCCGAATCTCGCCGGCCGTGATACCGCGCTGGCGCAGATCGCGCAGCGTCTCGGCGCGGTCGCGCTTGGCCAGCCGCTTGCCGTCGGGCCCGAGGATCAGGCGGTGGTGGCGGTAGATCGGCGTCGGCAGGTCGAGCAGCGCCTGCAGCAGCCGGTGCACGTGCGCGGCGTCGGCCAGGTCCAGGCCGCGGATCACGTGGGTCACGCCCTGCAGGGCGTCGTCGATCACCGAGGCCAGGTGGTAGGCGACGCGTACGTCTTTGCGGGCCAGCACCACGTCGCCGCCGACCTCGGGCCGCGCCTGGACCACGCCTTCGCCTTCGCCCTCGTCCTGAACCGTGAAGCTCAGGCGCTCGAAGCCGCCGAGCCGCGCCGCCGCGGCGTCCAGCGACAGCCGCCAGGCGTAGGGCGCGCCGGCCGCCAGCTTCTGCGCTTCGTCTTCGGCCGGCAGGGGCGCGCCGCGGAAGGCGTCCATCGGTCCGTGCGGCGCGGCGGCGAACTCGCCCGCGCGCTCGCCGCGGGTGCGGAAGCAGCGGTAGAGCGCGCCCATGGCCCGCAGCCTTTCCAGCGCGGCGTCATAGTCGGCCATGTGCTCCGACTGGCGGCGCACCGGGGTTTCCCAGGACAGGCCCAGCCAGGCCAGGTCCTCGTGGATCGCGGCCTTATATTCCGGCCGGCAGCGGGTGGCGTCGATGTCCTCGATGCGCAGCAGGAAGCGGCCGCCGGAGTCCTTGGCGGCGGCGTGGGCGGTGAGCGCGGAAAAGGCGTGGCCCCGGTGCAGCAAGCCGGTGGGCGAGGGCGCGAAGCGGGTGACGAATGGGGCTGCCACCCCGCCGGTCTAGTCGTGACGGACGTGCAGGAACAGGCCGAGGTGCGCGAACACCGCCTGCAGGAAGGCGGTCTCGCCGCCCAGCTCCTCTTTCAGGTGGTCGAACTGCTTGAAGCCGGCCATCTCGGCCAGGCCGTGGGCGGCGCACCAGGCCGCGGTGGTGGCGAGCTCGAGGTCGATGGTGGCGGTGGGATCGGCGCCCAGCTCGACCATGGTGTTGCGCACCTTGCAGTAGGCGCTGTCCTCGCTGTCCTGCATGTCCTCGGGCAGGGCTTCCTTGTCGCGGGCGGCGTCGTACATCACGCGGTAGAGGGCCGGGTTGTCGCGGGCGAAGCAGACGTAGGCGATGCCCAGGGCATTCAGCTTGTTGCGCGTCTCGGCCTGGGCCTTCGCCTTGGCCATGGCGGCGTCGAGCATCTGCCAGCCTTCGGAGGCGACGGCGTCCAGCAGCTCGGCCTTGTCCTTGAAGTGATGGTAGGGCGCGGCCGGACTGACGCCGGCTTCGCGGGCCACGGCGCGCAGCGAGAGCGCCGTCGGGCCCTCCGCTTCCAGGATCCGGCGGGCGGCGTCCACCAGGGCGCGGCGCAGGTCGCCGTGGTGATAGGGCCGAGCTTCAACGGCGTGAGATTCTCTCATGGCCCTTCACCTTAATCGATATCTGGACGACGTAAAGATATCTTGACGCCGCTTAGATGGGTCCTATCTTAGCACTGTTCAAATAGCAAACGCCCTGGCTCCCCACAGGGTTCAATTCAAAGGTGTGTGTCATGTCCCTCGCGATGTTCGAAAGCCTGTTCGACCGTCTCGCCCCGGCGCTGCTGTTGGTCCTGGGCCTGGCGTCGGCCGCCGCCGTGGCGGGCGTCGGCGCCTAAGACACAGTCGCCGGCTGCGTGCTGCACTGCAGCAGCGGAAATCTTGACGGCGCTCAGATCGTACCTAAGTAAGCGCCACCATAAGAAACCACCCTCCGCTCCCCCGGAGGTCCAACTCAAAGGTGTGTGTCATGTCTCTTCGTAGTTTCGGTCGCCTGTTCGACCGCGCCGCTCCGGCGCTGCTGCTGTTCCTCGGCCTGGCGTCCGCCGCCGCCGTCGCGGGTGTCGGCGCCTGAAGCACCTTCCGCAGGCGCGATGTGAGAAGGGCCCCTTCGCGGGGCCCTTTTTCGTCGTTCGACCCGCCGGTCCGGCGAGCGCACGTCCCAGCTCATACAGAAACGCATAGCTGCGGTGCAGCATTCGATATCTAGACACCGTTCAGATACATGCTATCTAAGCATCGTCCAGATGGACATGCGGTTCGGGTCCCCGGGCCGCCAACACAAAAAAGGAATTCGACCATGTCGCTCACCCTGAACCGCACCCTCGACGCCCTGGCTTCCTGGGTCGTCGTGATCCTCGGTCTGGCCCTCGCCGGCGCCACGCTCGCCGTCGGCGCCTAAGGACCCCATGCAAGCCTGCAAGAGGCCTCGCCCGCTGCTTTGACCCGGGCGAGGCCCGTGGCTCCCAAATGAGCCCGGCAGATAGACGTTGCGAGACATGGAGCTGTCTCAGAATCACTCGTATAGTGGGCCTGCAGCGGGGATCGCCGCACGCGATCAGCCGCCGGCGCTTTCGCTGACGAGGGCTCGGTCTTCAGGTCAAAGTTTCAAATCATAGGCGTTTCGCCGCCTAATCCGGGGCCACGTAGCAGAGGGCCTGGCCATGCAGGTGCTTAGTCACGCGCCGAATGGCTGGCCGGCGCTCGTGCTCAACGCCGACTTCCGGCCGCTGTCCTATTACCCGCTGTCGCTGTGGCCGTGGCAGGAGGTGATCAAGGCGGTGTTCCTGGAGCGGGTCGACGTGGTCTCCAACTATGACCAGGTGGTCCATTCACCCTCCTTCGCGATGCGGTTGCCGAGCGTGGTCGCGCTCAAGCACTACGTCACCCAGGACCGGCCGCCGGCCTTCACGCGGTTCAACCTGTTCCTGCGGGACTCGTTCGCCTGCCAGTACTGCCACGCGACGGAGGAGCTGACCTTCGACCACGTGATCCCGCGCTCGCGCGGCGGGCGGACCACCTGGGAGAACATCGTCACCGCCTGCGCGCGCTGCAACCTGACCAAGGGCGGCCGCACGCCGCGCGAGGCCTCGATGCACCCGCGCCGCCATCCCCGCCGGCCCACCGCCTACGAGCTGCAGGAGCACGGCCGCCGCTTCCCGCCGCACCACCTGCACGAAAGCTGGCTCGACTACCTCTACTGGGACATCGAGCTGGAGGCTTAGGCCGGCTCCGCCGCCGGCTGGGCGCGTTCAGCGATCTGGTGGGCCAGGCGGCCCTGGAATTCCTCGGTGGAATTGACCTTGGGCATCGGCCCCTCCGGGACCGCGACGCCCAGGAAGGCGCACAGCGGCGCCCAGCCCTGCGAGACCTCATAGACCAGCAGGCGCTGCGCCGGGATGACCTCGCGGACCCGCGCGTTGTGCGCCTGGTAGACCGAGATCAGCCTGTCCTTGTCGTGCATGCGGCGATCGAACAGGTCGGCGACGACCTTGCCCACCATGCGCATCCAGGGATCGGTGGCGTCCTCGGGGATATCGTTGGCGAAGATGGTCGCCTGGGTGGACTTGAACCAGGCTTCCGGGTCGCGCTCGGTGAGGATCACCTTGGCGTCCGGATAGGCCTCGGCCAGTTCCTTGTAGAAGGTGGCGTTCGGCCAATCGACGGTCGAGGCGTAGCCGGCGAAGATCTTCTCCCAGTCGGGCCGTCCCTCGGCGGCGTCGATCCACCAGAGCGGCGCCTGCGGGTTCTTGAACACCTCGACCATGTGGTAGCAGGGCCCGAAGCCCAGATGGTCCAGCGCCAGCTTGAGGGACATGGTCCCCGTGCGGCCATAGCCGGCCCCGATCACCTTCAGCGTCATGACGGCCCTCCCAGACCCGCGTTATCTACGCAGCAGCCTGCGCCCCCGGATGCGGACGCTCAAGTCCTCAGCGGAAGATGTGGATGCCGCCGGTGGGGCCGCCGGGCGCTTCGGCCAGGCCGCGGATCTCCAGCGGCACGCGGCGCGCGCCGCACCGGCAGCGCAGGCGCGGCTCCAGCTGGGCCAGCGGCTGGCGCTTCAGGCCCTGGCCGACCCAGGGCGCGGGGTCGATGACCGCCTCGCGGCCGCAGCCGCAGACCGCCCATAGGCTGGAGCGGGCGAGCAGGGCCTGGGCGAGCTTCAGCTCGCCAGGCTCGAGGGGGATGATCCGGTGCGCATCGGCCATGTTCGACTCCGTTGTCGGAACAAAAGCAGAACTTTCGGACATGCGCGACTCCCCGGGGGCTGTAACTGCGCCGGCCGCAACCCTGGCGGCGATCGGACGTGGTCTGAGCTTGCCGCGATTCACCCGAGCCGAGGCGGGCGTACGGCCGCGATCTACAGCTTTTCGCTGATCTTGATGGCGGCGCGGCAGCCGGTGCGGATCACGGCCGACAACAGGGCGTAGCCGGGCGCCTCGCGGGCGCCTTCCGCCACGGCCTGGTCGCGGTGCGCCAGCTCCTCGGCGCGGAAGCGGGAGAGCTCGGCGGCGAGCTGGGGCTCGCGGCCTTCCAGTTCGGCGATCTGGCCGGCGTAGTGCTGCTCGATCACCGTCTCGACGGCCTCGGTGCAGGCGTGCGCCGCCTTCTCGCCCATCAGCGCGGTGCCGGCGCCCAGGGCGAAGCCGGCGAGGCGCCAGACCGGAGCCAGGGCCGTCGGCCGCACCTGGCGCTCGGTGAGCAGGCGGTCGAAGCGGGCCAGGTGCTCGGCCTCATGGGCCTCCATCTCGGCGAGCTGGCCGGCGATGCGCGTGTGGCCGGGCGCCTCGCCCAGCACGGCCCGCTGGCCACGATAGATGTGCACGGCCCCCAGCTCGCCGGCGTGGTCGACGCGCAGGATCTCGGCCAGGCGGGCGGCCAGCGCCCCGCGGCCGGGCCTTGGCGGAACAGGTTTGGGTGGGATCGGCTTTTCGGTCACGCTCTCGACCTTTCGCGCAGGGCGGCGGCGAAGCTGAGCACCGCCAGGCCCAACGAAGCCAGCGCATTCCAGCCCGCCATCGACAGGCCGGCGAACACCCAGGCCGCCTGGTCGCAGGCCGGCGGGCGGATCTTGGCGCCATTGATCAACGCCTGCATGGACGCCGCGCTGACCCCGCCCGCGCCGCCGGCGCTGGAGCAGGTGGAGGGGCCGGGCCAGAACTTCCACTCGGCGCCGGCGTGATAGACGGCGATCCCGCAGCCCGCCAGGAAGACGAGGCCCAGCGCCCAGCAGCTCAGCTGGCGCAGGCGCGCGCCGCCGGGCAGCCGGACCAGGATCATGAAGGCCAGCGCCAGGGCCCCGGCCACCCAATAGACCTCGCGCTGGCGCAGGCAGAGCGTGCAGGGCTGGTAGCCGCCGAAGGTCTGGAAGCCGTGCGCGATGGCCAGCATCAGGGCCGAGACGAGCAGGGCCGTAAGGCGCCAGCGGTCGAGGATCGGGGTCAGCGGCATCGGTCTGGATATGGGCGCAAAATCGCGATCAGCCAAAGACCTTGAGCGCGACGATGAGGGCGATGAGGGCGACCACGCCGATGGTGGCGTAGAGGGCGATCCGCCGCTCCACCTCCGCCCGGATGGCCGGGCCGAAGTACTTGAGCAGGGTCGCGGTGAGGAAGAAGCGCGCGCCGCGGGTGACGATCGAGGCCCAGACGAAGGTGAAGAGGTCGAAGCGCGCCAGGCCGGCGGTGATGGTCACCAGCTTGTAGGGGATCGGCGTCAGGCCCTTGATCAGGATGATCCACAGGCCGTAGCGGGCGAACCAGGCCTGGAACTCCTGCTGGCCCTGCGGATGGCCGAACAGCGCCAGGATCTGATGGGCGACCGGCCCCAGGAAGACGCCGATGGCGTAGCCCAGCAGGCCGCCGATCACCGAGGCGGCGGTGCAGATCGCGGCATAGACGAAGGCCTTCCGGGGCCTGGCCAGCACCATCGGCGCCAGCATCAGGTCCGGCGGCATGGGGAAGAAGGAGCTCTCCGCGAAGGCGACGATGGCCAGGGCGAGGGCGGCGTGGCGGGAGGCCGCGAGCCTCATGATCCAGTCGTAGGTTTTGCGCAGCATCGACGATCCGGCAGCCAGGTTGAGGCGTTGAGCTAACAGGGCGATGGGGCCTTGTCTCGGGGCTTTCGCAAACTAGTTTCAGATGATACTAACTCCGCCGAACGGGAGATCATCCATGAACGTCCAGGCGAAACCCACCGACGGCGATCGCGGCCGCGATCTGTTCGAGAACCCGCTGGGCACCGACGGCTTCGAGTTCGTCGAGTTCACCTCGCCCGAGCCGGAGCGGCTGAAGGGCCTCTTCGAGCTGATGGGCTTCACGGCCACGGCCAGGCACCGCTCCAAGAACGTGCTGCGCTTCCAGCAGGGCGACATCAACTTCATCCTCAACATGGAGCCCGTGGGCCAGCCGGCGGAGTTCCGCCAGGTGCACGGCCCCTCGGCCAACGCCATGGCCTTCCGGGTGAAGGACGCCGCCAAGGCCTTCAAGCTGGCGGTGGAGCGGGGCGCGACGCCAGTCGCCGGCCCGGTCGGGCCGATGGAGCTGAACATCCCGGCCATCGAGGGGATCGGCGGCTCGCACCTCTATCTGGTCGACCGCTACGGCGCGCAGGAGATCTACGACGTCGACTTCGTGGAAATCCCCGGCGCCAAGGCGGCGATGGCCGCGAACTCCAAGGGCCTGACCTACCTCGACCACCTGACCCACAACGTGCACCGCGGGCGGATGGCCTATTGGGCGGACTTCTACGAGCGCATCTTGAACTTCCGGGAAATCCGCTACTTCGACATCGAGGGTTCGCAGACCGGCCTGTTCTCCAAGGCCATGACCAGCCCCTGCGGCAAGATCCGCATCCCGCTGAACGAGAGCCAGGATGAGCACTCGCAGATCGAGGAGTTCCTGCGCGAGTACCACGGCGAGGGCATCCAGCACGTGGCGCTGGGCACCGACGACATCTTCGCCTCCGTCGAGACCATGCGCGAGGCGGGCGTCAAGTTCCAGGACACCCCGGAGACCTATTACGAGCAGCTGGACGGCCGGGTCCCTGGCCACGGCGAGAGCCTGCAGCGGCTGCGGGCCGACCGCATCCTGCTGGACGGCGCACCCACCGAGGGCCAGGGCCTGCTGCTGCAGATCTTCACCGAGAACATGATCGGGCCGATCTTCTTCGAGATGATCCAGCGCAAGGGCAACGAGGGCTTCGGCGAGGGCAACTTCAAGGCCCTGTTCGAATCCATCGAGCTCGACCAGATCCGCCGGGGCGTGCTGCCGGTCAAGGAGTAGCCGTCTCATGGCGAAATGGGCGCTGGTGGCGCACGGCGGGGCGGGCGTCATCGAGCGTGACCAGCTGCGGCCCGAGCAGGATGCGGCCTATCGCGAGGCCATGGGCCGGGTGGCGCAGGCCGGCGCGGCGGTGCTGAAGGCCGGCGGCGCGGCGCTGGACGCCGTCGAGGCGGCGATCCGAATCCTGGAAGACGACCCGCTGTTCAACGCCGGCCGTGGCGCGGTGTTCACCGCTGAGGGCGACATCGAGCTCGACGCCTCGATCATGGAGGGCGGCAGGCTGGAAGCCGGCGCCGTGGCGGGCCTGCGGCGCACGCGGCATCCGATCTCGGCGGCCCGCGCCGTGATGGCCCATTCGCCGCACGTGTTCCTGGGCGGCGAGGGCGCCGACGCCTTCGCCCGCAGCCGCGGCCTGGAGCAGGTCGAGCCGGCGTTCTTCTTCACCGAGCGGCGCTGGACGGCGCTGGTCCGCGAGCTGCAGCGCCAGGGCCTGCCGATCCCGGCCCGGCCCGCCGGCGCCGCACCGGCCGCGCTCGACGCGCGGGCGGCCCTGGCCCACGACGAGGGCAAGCGCGGCACCGTGGGCGTGGTCGCCCTCGACACCGAGGGGACGGTGGCGGCGGGAACCTCGACCGGCGGGGTCACCGCCAAGCGCTGGGGCCGGGTGGGCGACTCGCCGATCATCGGGGCGGGGACCTACGCCACCAACGCGGCCGGCGCGGTCTCGTGCACCGGCGCGGGGGAATATTTCATCCGGCTCGCGGTGGCCCGAACGATCTGCGCGCTGGTCGAGCTGAAGGGCCTCACCCTGCAGGCGGCCGCCGACCAGGTGGTGCAGCGCGACCTCACGCGCCTCGGCGGCGAGGGCGGGGTGATCGCCGTGGCGCCCGACGGCCAGATGGCCTGGAGCTTCAACACCTCGGGCATGTACCGGGCGCGCATCGCCGACGGCGAGGCTATGGTGGTAGGCATCTACAAGGACGATCCGTGATGGCGACTGAGCGCGTCCAGTACATCCTGGATCTCGACGTTGCCAATGAGAGCGATCTATCGCGGTCCGTACTCCTCGCCCTGATCAGTTGCCTGACTGTTCAGGAGGCTGCCGAACTTCTTGAAGCGGTTGTTTTCCAGCCAGGCATCCGCCGGAGGTATGCCCTGCGACGCGTCGCCGAGGACATGTATGTCGAAGTGACGCCCGAGCATGAAGGGCTCCTAGCTACTCTTGCAACTGAGCTTTCTCGATCGAATGTACGGGGCGAGTCCATCGGCTATGCCGCATCGACACTCCTAGAGTCGGCGCCCAAGGAACGGCGAGCGGAGCTTATCCACTCGATGCTCCACCATCGCCGGAAGGATTTGCGAAACCGCGCCTACAAAGCGCTGACGGACAAATGGGACGACGCGTTCACGTCTGACCTCTGGCGGAATGTAGAGCAGCACGGCGACCGTCATGCGGCGGCGCTGCTCGCGCAGCACGAGACGGAGGAGCGCGTTTGGCGCGACTTTGATCTGCTCAAGGCGACGGGCGGCGCCTGGGTTGCGCGCCTCATCCTCTCGCGAGTCTTGGAAGCAGGCATGCAGGTGAATCTCGATGCCGTGGAGGATGATCCCATCACGCGGACTTACCTCGCAGCGAAGTTTCATCTGCCCATCGATCTTAGACGGGTGGAACAATCGATGGATCATCTGTTGGAGGACGACCGAGCGGGTCTCCTGATTTGGTCCTTGGGCAAGCTGAAGGCGTGGGACCTAGTTCTGCTGGCAGATAAGCTGTGGCCGGGCGCACAAGACCGCGCTCTCCGGCGCTGGATAACGCCTCTTGAGGAAACGACCTGATGGCGAACCGCAACTGGATCCCGGTCCGTGGCGCTCAAGGGCGCCACTCGCGCCAGGCCCATGCCGACATGCCGCAAGGCACCTATGAGCGGGAGATCTCCAAGGAGGGGTTCTTCGGCCCGGCCGCCTTCCTCCACCACCAGCGTCCGCCGACCGGCTGGGTGAAGTTCGAGGGGCCGCTCAGGCCGCGGGCCTTCGACCTCAACCGGCTGAACGCCGCCGAGCCCAGCCCCTGGGCGGCCGGCAAGGTGCTCTACAACAATGCCGTCGAGGTGCGGTTCTGGAAGCTGGCGGAGGCCATGCCGGCGCTGGCCCGCAACGCCGACGGCGACCAGCTGCTGTTCGTCCACCAGGGGGCGGGCGACCTGTTCACCGACTACGGCCACCTCGCCTACCGGGCCGGCGACTACCTGTACCTGCCGCGCGGCACCATGTGGCGGCTGACGCCCGCCGAGCCCACCGCCATCCTGATGATCCAGGCGACCAACACCCACTTCGGCCTGCCGGACAAGGGCCTGCTGGGCGGCCACGCCCTGTTCGACCCGGCCATGCTGCAGACGCCGGAGATGGACGAGGCGTTCCGCGCCCATCAGGCGCAGACCGGCGAGTTCGAGGTCGAGATCAAGAAGCGCGGCGAGGTCTCCCGCGTGACCTATCCGTACAATCCGCTGGACGCCGTCGGCTGGCACGGCGACCTGGCCCCGGTGCGGCTCAACGTCGAGGACCTGCGGCCGGTGTCCAGCCACCGCTATCACCTGCCGCCGAGCGTCCACACCACGTTCCTGTCGGACCGCTTCGTGGTCTGCACGTTTGCGCCGCGGCCCTTCGAGACCGATCCAGGGGCGCTGAAGGTGCCGTTCTTCCACAACAACGACGACTTCGACGAGGTGCTGTTCTACCACGCCGGCGACTTCTTCAGCCGCGACCACATCGAGGCCGGGATGATGACCTTCCACCCCTCCGGCTTCACCCACGGGCCGCACCCCAAGGCGCTGAAGAACATGCTCAGCCAGCCCAAGGCCGCCACCGACGAATATGCGGTGATGATCGACACCCGCGATCCGCTGGAGGTGGGCGAGGCCGCGTCCTCGGTGGAGAACCCGGCCTATGTGGACAGCTGGAAGGGCGGATGATCCCCCTTCGCCAAGGCTTCGGGGGACGGGCCTCCTCGATCCTGCGAAGCTCCGCCAGGAGCGTAGGAGGATGAGCGCCTCCGACGACCTGGCGGAGGCGGCCGGCGACGAGATCGACCGAGCCTGCACGCTGGCCTGGCGCGAGCTCGCCAAGCACACGCCCTGGGGCGACACCTTCGAAGGGTTCACGCCGTTGGGGCGCGCGGTCTGCTTCGAACGCAGCTATCTGTGGGATGCGCAGCCCGGCGGTGACATCCGCGTCGAAGTGCATGTCTATGAGCCGAAGAACTACGAAGCGGGGGTCAGGCTCACCCGCGCCATCAAGCGGGAGACGGTCTGAGGCATGAAGCTGGCATCGCTCAAGGGCGGCCGCGACGGGCGGCTGGTGGTGGTCTCCAAGGACCTCGCCTGGTTCACCGACGCCTGGCATATCGCCCCGACATTGCAGGCGGCGCTGGACCGCTGGGCGGCCTGCGAGCCGGACCTGCGGGGCCTCGCCGAAAGCCTGGAGCACGGCTCGGTGCCGCGCGAGCGGTTCCACGAGCACGCCGCGGCGAGCCCCTTGCCGCGCGCCTACCAGTGGGCCGACGGCTCGGCCTATGTGAACCACGTGCAGCTGGTGCGGCAGGCCAGGGGCGCCGAGATGCCCGACAGCTTCTGGACCGATCCCCTGATGTACCAGGGCGGCTCCGACGGGTTCCTCGGGCCGCGCGATCCGATCCCGCTGAAGGACGAGGCCTGGGGCTGCGACCTGGAGGGCGAGGTGGCGGTGGTCACCGGCGATGTGCCGATGGGCGTCGATCCGATCGCGGCGCTGGCGCACATCCGGCTGGTCATGCTGTGCAACGACGTGAGCCTGCGCAACCTGATCCCCAATGAACTCGCCAAGGGTTTCGGCTTCTTCCAGGCCAAGCCGGCGTCGGCCTTCTCGCCGGTGGCGGTGACGCCGGACGAACTGGCCGGCTGGCGCGACGGCAAGCTGCACGGGGCGCTGGAGGTGGAGGTCAACGGCACGCCGCTGGGCGAAGCCGACGCCGGCGTCGACATGACCTTCGACTTCGGGACCCTGATCGCCCACGCCGCCAAGACCCGCGCGCTGGGCGCCGGGACCATCATCGGCTCCGGCACGGTCTCCAACCGCGGCCCGGACGGCGGGCCCGGCAAGCCGGTGAGCGAGGGCGGGGTGGGCTATTCCTGCCTGGCGGAGGTCAGGACCATCGAGACCATCACCTCGGGCGCGGCCAAGACGCCGTTCCTGAAGGCCGGCGACACGGTGCGCATCGACATGCGCGACGCCAAGCGCCACTCGATCTTCGGCGCCATCGAGCAGGAGGTGGTGGCGGTATGAGCGAGGCGGAGCTGCGGCTCGACGCCTATCTGCCGTACCGGCTGTCGGTGGCCTCGAACGCGGTGTCGGGCCTGATCGCGCGGGCCTACCAGGACCGCTTCGGGCTCAGCGTGCCGCAATGGCGGCTGCTCTGCGTGCTGGCCGAGGACCGCGCCCTGACCCAGGGCCAGCTGGTCGCCCGCACGGTGATGGACAAGGTGACCGTCAGCCGCTCGGCCCAGGGCCTGCTCAAGCGCCATCTGGTGAGCCGCTCGGAGCACCACGCCGACGGGCGCAGCCACGTACTGCAGCTGTCGCCGCAAGGCCAGCGGCTCTATGCCGAGATCGCCCCCTTGGCCCTGGCCTACGAACAGGCGCTCATCTCGGGCCTGAGCCCTGAGGAGGTCGACGACCTCAAGCGCCTGCTGGGCCGGCTGCAGGAGAGCGCGACCGCGCTGGTCGACGCCGATCCGCCGGCCTAAGAGCGACAGCCAGCAAAAGTGGAGGCCACTTTTGCGTCCGGCTGCGCGTCAAAGAGACAACTCAGCTAGTGGATCATCGCCGGCTCGGGACGGACGCCCCACCGGTGGGAGCCCTCGCCGAACGGCAGATGGAAGCCGTAGGTCGCCCGCCGACGCTCGTCGCGCCAGTTGTCCTCAAAGGTGTGGATGAGGGCTTCCTGCAGATCTTCCGGGATCTGTCGGACATCGTGACCCATCGCGCGGGCCACTTGCTCAATCACCAACGCTCGGTGCGCTTCGCCGCCGAACGCCAGCAGGACCTCACGGACGCGCTTGGCGAGGAGCTGTTTGCTGCCCCTCGCCGGCATTTTGCCGGTCGCGACGTCTGAGGTGTGTTCCAGGTTTTTTCCCATGACAGGGACCAATTTGCACAGTCGCGTTTAGCGCCCGGTTAAGCGTCAAGGCGAATAGTTGGTTAATGCAGCCGTCAGTTGTGCGGCGGTTTCGTGACGCTAGCCGAGCCCTGAGGCGCGGGCGATCTGGTAGGTGGCGAAGGCGGCGAGATAGGCCAACGCGGTCATGTAGCCGAAGGCGATCAGCGGCCATTTCCAGGAATTGGTCTCGCGCTTGATGACCGCCAGCGTCGAGATGCACTGCGGCGCGAAGATGTACCAGGCGAGGAAGGCCAGGCCCGTGGCGATCGACCAGTGGTGGGCGAGCGAGGTGGCCAGCGCGCCGGGCGAGGTCTCGCCGCCCACCGCATAGACCGTGCCCAGCACCGCCACGGCGACCTCGCGGGCCGCGAAGCCGGGGATCAGGGCGACGGTCATCTGCCAGTTGAAGCCGATGGGGGCGAGGCCGGGCTGCAGCCAGTGGCCGATCACGCCCGCCAGGCTGTAGTTGATCGCCGGGCCGGTGGCGCCGGGCGGCGGGCCGGGGAAGTTGGCCAGGAACCAGACCACAATCATCAGGGGCAGGATGATGCGGCCGGCCCGGCTGACGAAGATCTTGGCGCGCAGCCACAGACTGCGGACCACGTTCTCGATGTCCGGCAGCTTGTAGGTCGGCAGCTCCATCAGGAACGGCTCGACCGCGCCGCGCCAGAAGAGGCGCCGGGTGACGAAGGAGACGGCCAGCGCCGAGCCGATGCCGGCGGCGTAGAGCCCGAACATCACCAGGCCCTGCTCGCTCATCACCCCCCACACCGTCCGGTTCGGGATGAAGGCCGAGATGATCAGGGTATAGACCGGGATCCTGGCCGAGCAGGTCATCAGCGGCGCCAGCAGGATGGTGGTCAGCCGGTCGCGCTTGTTGTCGATCACCCGGGTGGCCATGATCCCCGGGATGGCGCAGGCGAAGCTGGAGAGCAGCGGGATGAAGGCGCGTCCGTGCAGGCCGGCGCCGCCCATGATGCGGTCCATCAGGAAGGCCGCGCGGGCCATGTAGCCGAAGTCTTCCAACAGGATGATGAACAGGAACAGCACCAGGATCTGCGGCAGGAACACCAGCACGCTGCCGACGCCGGAGATCAGGCCGTCGGTGAGGAAGCCGCGGATCAGGCCCTCGGGCAGGCCCGAGGCGATCAGCCCGCCCAGCGCCTGGAAGCCCAGGTCGATGGCGTCCTGCGCGGGCTTGGCCCAGGTGAACACCGCCTGGAACATCAGGAACAGTACGGTCAGCAGGATGGCCAGGCCGGCCACCGGGTGCAGCAGCACGGCATCGATCTTGCCGGTCAGGGTGTCGGGGCGCTCGGGCGGCAGCACATAGGCCTTGAGGATGCGCTGCGCCTCGCGGTGCGCCTGGCGGATCGCGTGGGCGTCCGGCTCGCGCCAGGTGCTCTGGCGCTGCAGCGCGCCGGAGCGGGCGAGCGCGTCGACCTGGGCGACCAGCTCCTCAATGCCGCGCTTGCGGGTGGCGACGGTGGTGACGATCGGGCAGCCGAGCTCGAGGGCCAGGCCCTCGAGGTCGATGCGCAGGCCCTGGCGCTGGGCGATGTCGTACATGTTGAGCGCCAGCACCATCGGCCGGCCGACCGCCTTCAGCTCGAGGATCAGCCGCAGGACAAGGCGCAGGTTGGTGGCGTCGGCCACGGCCACCAACACGTCGGGGGCCTGCTCGCCGGCCAGCTTGCCGAGCACCGCGTCGCGGGTGACCACCTCGTCGGGACTGCGGGCGCGCAGGGAGTAGGTGCCGGGCAGGTCGAGGATCGAGAGGGTGCGGCCCTCCGGCGTGGTCAGCAGGCCCTCCTTCCGCTCGACGGTGACGCCGGCGTAGTTGGCGACCTTCTGGCGGGCGCCGGTCAGCGCGTTGAAGAGGGCGGTCTTGCCGGAATTGGGATTGCCGACCAGGGCCACGCGGGCTGGCCCCGATCGGGCCAGAGGCCCGGTCGAATCTTTGCTTGGAGTCCCGCCGCCGAAGGCGGGCGGGTGGACAGCGTCGGTCATTGGGCGTCCAGCAGGACCCAGATGTCCTCGGCGTCGCGGCGGCGCAGCGCGATGCGCATGGAATCCAGCCTGACGGCGATGGGATCGCGGCGGATCGCGCCCTCGTGCAGGATCTCGATGCCGGCGCCTTCCACGAAGCCGAACTCCAGGAGCCGGCGCTGCAGCTCGTCGACGCCCACGCCGTGGTCGCCGGGATGGGTCTCGGCCCGCACCTCGACGATGACGCCGCGGTCGCCGGGCCGCGCCTGGCTGAGGCGCACGAGCCGGCCGTCCGCCTGGCCGACCGCTTGGGCGGCGGCGTCGGGGGTCATAGGCTCGGGCAGCATGTCGTGCATCGGCGGGGCGGTCCTGCACTTGCGACTGATTATCATTTACGCATTTGGGAGCCAAAGCACAAGGGCGACAGCGCGCCAGGCGGCCGTTGGAGCCCGGCCGCGGAGACGGCGCTGCTAAGCTCTCTTGCGAGATTGGCTATGCGACGGATAAGGAAGACGGGCTTCTCAGGGCGAGCGACGTGTCCACGGTCACCATCGACGACGTTGCCAGGCTTGCGGGCGTTTCCATCAAGACCGTTTCGCGGGTGCTCAACCGCGAGCCCTATGTGCGGGACTCCACGCGTGAACGCGTCGAGGCCGCCGCGGCCCAGCTGGACTACACGCCCAATGTCTCGGCCCGGGCGCTGGCCGGCGGCCGCTCCTACCTGATCGCGCTCTATTACGACAACCCGAGCCCCGGCTATGTCGGGCAGATCGAGCAGGGGGCCATGGCCGCCTGCCGCCGCGCCGGGCACCACCTGATCGTCGAGGAGATGCTGGAGATGGGGGCCGGCGTGCAGGACAGCATCGCCGCCTTCCACGCCCGCGTGCGCCCCGACGGCGTGATCCTGACGCCCCCCCTGTGCGACCGGCCCGAACTGCTGGCCGCGCTCGACGCCGTGAACGCCGCCTATGTGCGCATCGCGCCCTCCTGGGGGCTGGAGCGCAGCCCCTATGTCTATATGGACGACCGCGAGGCGGCCTATGAGATGACCGCCTATCTGCAGTCCCTGGGCCACCGCGACATCGCCTTCATCGGCGGGCCGCTCGACCACGTCGCCGCCGCGCGCCGCACCGAGGGCTTCTCCGACGCCATGGCCGCGGCCGGCCTGGCGGTCGGCCCCGGACGCATCCAGCGCGGCGAATTCAGCTTCCGCTCGGGCTGGGAGGCCGGCGAGCGGCTGCTGCAGGATCCGCAGCGGCGGCCCACTGCGATCTTCGCCGGCAACGACGACATGGCGCTGGGGGTCATGGCGGTGGCCAACCGCCTGCACATCGAGATTCCGCGCGACCTGACCCTCGTGGGGTTCGACGATTCGCCCAGCGCCCAGGTGGTCTGGCCGCAGCTCACCACGGTGCGCCAGCCGACGGCGGAAATGGCCGCTGTCGCCGCCGACATCCTGATCAAGCGCAAGGCGGCCGACAAGGACGCCCGCGGCCGGCTGCTGGACTTCAAGCTGGTGATCCGCGAGTCCTCCGGGCCGCCGCGCGGCGCCGGCGCCGCTTCCTGAGGCCGCAGGCTTGACCCGCTCATCCCGCAGGTTCGCGACTGACAGCGCTGTCCGAGGTGGCATGATCTTCCTCCTGGCGCTGGCGGCCTGGCTCGTGGCCCTGGCGGCGCCCGTCGCAGCCGCCGAGCGGCCAGCCTGCACGCCGCCGACCGTCGCGGCCCTGCCGCCCGAGCTCACCGCCGGCCGCGGCGCGCGCCCGCCGTTCGTGGAATACGAGGCGGAGAGCGGCCTCACCAACGGCCAGGTCATCGGCCCCGACCGGACCTTCGGCGCCCTGGCGTCGGAGGCCTCGGGGCGGCGGGCGGTGCGCCTGGAGGGCGTCGGCGGCTTCGTGGAATTCGTGCTGTGCCGGCCCGCCAATGCGGTGACCCTGCGCTATGCGCTGCCGGATTCTCCGGACGGGCAGGGCCTGACGGGCCGGATCGCCGTGCTGGCCGACGGCCAGCGGATCGGCGCGCTGGAGCTGACCTCCCGCTATGGCTGGTTCTACGGCCGCTACCCGTTCACCAACGATCCGAAGGACGGCAAGGCGCACCATTTCTACGACGAGGCGCGGCTGCTGTTCGGCCGGACCCTGGCGGCGGGGACGCGCGTGCGTTTCGCGGTGCAGGCGCCGGACGCGGCGGCCTGGCGGGTCCTCGACCTGGCTGATTTCGAAATGGTCGGCCCGCCGGGGCCCAGGCCGGCGACGGCGATCTCCGTCCTCAACTTCGGCGCGGACCCCAAGGGCGCGCGCGACTCCGGCGCGGCGATCGACGCGGCCCTGGCGGCGGGCCAGGCCTCGGGCCGAAGCGTCTGGCTCGATCCGGGCCGCTACCGGGTGGACCGGCACATCGTCGTCGACCGCGTGACCCTGGCCGGCGCAGGCCCGTGGTACTCGATCCTCACCGGAAGGGGCGTCGGGGTGTTCGGCCGCAGGACCGGCGGCGGCAGCCATGGCGTCGGGCTGCGCGACTTCGCCATCCTCGGCGAGGTGCAGGCGCGCGACGACCACGCGCGGCTGGCCGGGGTCGGCGGGGCCATGTCGGCCTCGACGATCTCCAACCTGTGGATCCAGCACACCAAGGGCGGGGCCTGGTTCGACGGGCCGATGTCGAAGCTCACGCTGAGCGGCCTGCGCATCCTCGACCAGACGGCGGACGGGGTGAACTTCCATCGCGGGGTGAGCGATGCGGTGGTCGAGGACAGCTTCGTGCGCAATTCCGGCGACGACGGCCTGGCGGTGTGGTCGCACCGGACCCCCGACGCGCGCATCACCTTCCGCCGCAACACCGTCATCGCCCCGATCCTGGCCAACGGCGTCGCGGCCTACGGCGGCCGCGACATCCGCATCACCGACAACCTGGTGGCCGACACGGTGACCGAGGGCGGCGGCTTCCACCTGGGCGCGCGGTTCAAGGCGACGCCCTTCGCGGGCCGCATCGAGCTCAGCCGCGACATGGCCGTCCGCGCCGGCGTGCTGGACCCGAACTGGCGGCGCGGCGTCGGGGCCCTGTGGCTCTATGCCCTAGACCGGCCGATCGCCGGCGCCGACATCCGCATCGAGGACGTGGAGCTGATCGACAGCAGCTACGAAGCCATCCAGTTCACCGGCCAGGCGATCGACGGCGTGGCGTTCGAGCGGGTGCGGATCGACGGCGCCGGGACCTACGCCCTGCAGCTCGACGGTCCCGGACGGGCGAGCTTCGCCCACGTGACGGCGCGCAACCTGGGGCTCGGCGGCGTGCACGACTGCGCTTCGGGGTTCGTGGTGGTGCGCGGCCCGGGCGACGACGGCTGGGACCCCAGCGTCTGTTGAGCGCGCCTCAGGCGCCGCTGAGCGCCGGGGCCGGCTGAACGGCGTCGGCGGCGGGGCAGTAGCCCTGCACGAAGCGGGCGTGGTCGGGCATGGCCGCGACCCGGTCGGCGATGCGCGACCTGAGGGCGTCCATGCTGCGGATCACCTGGTCGAAGGGCAAGCTGTCGGCCAGCCGCTCATAGCCGCGCGGCGCCAGGCCCTGGCCCACATAGACCGCCAGCCAGCTCGGTGGCGCGAACAGGCCGTCCTTGTAGGCCTCGATCTGACCGCGGTGGGTGAACAGCGCGATCTTCTCCTGCAGGCTGTCCGGCGGTTCGGTCTCGCGGCAGTGGCGCCACAGCTCGGCGTCGTCGCGGGTGTTGGCATGGTAGTGCAGGATCAGGAAGTCGCGGACCCGCTCGTACTCGACATCCATCAGCCGGTTGAACTCATCGGCCAGCACCGGATCGACCCGAGCGCGCGGGAACAGCCGCAGCAGGTTCATCACCGCCACCTGGATCAGATAGATGCTGGTGGACTCCAGGGGCTCCAGGAAGCCGCTGGCGAGGCCGATGGCGACGCAGTTCTTCAGCCACGAGGCGGTGCGCCGGCCGGCGGTGAAGCGCAGCGGCCGGGGATCGGCCAGCGCCGCGCCGTCGAGGTTGCTCATCAGGGTGGCGGCCGCCGCCTCGTCGCTGATGAAGGCGCTGGAATAGACGTAGCCGTTGCCGGTGCGGTGCTGCAGCGGGATGCGCCATTGCCAGCCGGCCTCGCGGGCGGTGGAGCGGGTATAGGGGCTGAAGTCGTCGGACCTCGCGCAGGGTACGGCCATGGCCCGGTCGCACGGCAGCCATTTGGTCCATTCCTCGAAGCCGCCGCCCAGCGCCTGCCCGATCACCAGGGCGCGGAAGCCCGAGCAGTCGAGGAACAGGTCGCCCGCGATCACCTCGCCGGACTGCATGGTGACCGACAGCACCTCACCGCGCTCGGGATGCAGGGCCACGTCGACCACCTTGCCCTCGATGCGCTGCGCGCCGCGCGCCTCGGCGAAGCCCCGCAGGTACTTCGCATAGAGGTGGGCGTCGAAATGGTAGGCGTAGCTGTAGGTCGACTCGATCGCCTCGGGATCGCTGGCCGGGAACTCGAAGCGGTTCTGGCGGCAGGCGACGATGGGATAGGAGAAGTCCTGGATCTCGTAGGGCCGTCCCGCCTGCAGGGCGCGCGCCCAGTGCTGGTGGAAGGCCACGCCGCCCCACGGTTCCCCGTGCTTGCCGAACGGGTGGACGTAGGACGAGCCCTTGAAGCCCCAGTCGCGGAACTCGATGCCCAGTTTGAAGGTGGCGTTGGAGGCGGCCATCATCTCGGGCTCGCTGACCCCGATGGCCTCGTTGAAGTCGCGGATCTGCGGCAGGGTGGCCTCGCCCACGCCGACGATCCCGATTTCCTCGGACTCGATCAGCCGCACGCGGCAGATGTTGGGCTTCAGCACGCCGACCAGGGCCGCGGCCGACATCCAGCCGGCCGTGCCGCCGCCGACGATGACCACGTCGATAGGTTTCGTCATCCGGCCCCGCTCCGAAGCGCCGACCCGGACCCACGAGCCCGGATCCCAAGTCTCCGACACCCTATCGCGCGTCCGGCGCCGGCTCCAAGGCCGGCCGCGCCGCCGGGGGAGCGGCGGCGCGGCCCTAGGCCCGCGGACCTCAGTACTTGAGGCGCAGTCCGAACACGACCCGGCGGTCGTTCTGGAACCAGCTGCCGGGCTTCAACAGGCCGCTGGCGTCCACCTGCTGCTTGATGACCGTCTTGGTGTTGAGCAGGTTGCTGCCCTGCAGGCTGAGCTCGACGTTGTCGCTCACCTTGTAGCGGACCGAGCCGTCGAGGAAGCCCGCGGACTGTTCCCACATGGGCAGGTAGATGCAGCAGTCCACCGAGGTCACCAGCCACTGCGAGCGCCAGTTGTAGGCGGCCCGCACGGCCCAGCGGCCCTTCTCGTACATGCCGACGAGATTGTAGGCGTGCCGCGAAAGGCCCTCGAGGGAATTGACCGGCAGGGAGGTGTTGCTGGTGCCGCCCTGCGCGGTCTGCGCGGACTCCCCGCCCGAAGCGACCTTCAGGTTGGAGTTCGAGATGCCGCGGTTGTCGACGAAGGTGTAGTTCGCCTGCACGCCCAGGCCGTCCCAGGGGCCGGGCAGGAAGTCGAAGAACCGCTGATAGGCGACCTCGAAGCCCTGCAGGCTGGCGCCCTGGCCGTTCTGCGGGCCGGTGACCGAGACCGTGCGGCTGACCCCGCCGACCGTCACCTGGCGGTTGTAGGTGCCGTACTGAATGTAGTTGTAGAATTTCTTGTAGAAGACATCGAGGCTGAAGGACCCGACCTTGCCGAAGTAGTGCTCCAGCGACAGGTCGAAACCGTCCGCCGTGGTCGGCGCCAGGCTCGGGTTGTAGGCGTTGGCGATATAGGTCGGGACCACCGCGATGGGATTGCCGGCCGCGTCCTTGATCCAGCGCGGATCGCTGAGCGACTGGCCGCCGGGCAGCACCGCCTGGATGCTGGTGTAGTTCTTGAGCAGGCCGATGTCCGGCCGCGACATGGAGCGTGATGCCGCGAAGCGCAGCAGCCAGTCGTCGGTCAGCCCGATCGTCAGGTTGAAGCTCGGCAGCCAGTTGGTGTGCGGCGTCTTCACCGTCGAGGACACGCCCGCCCCGGTGTTGAACGGGATCTCCCCGGTCAGGTAGCAGCCGATCGACTTCGGCACCGCCAGCGGCGGCGCGCCGGGCGGCGGCGCGGTCAGGGTGTGGCAGTCGAGCGTGGTCGACGAGAACGGCCTCGGGGCCACCACCGAGCCGCTGCTGGTGTCGTCGGTCTTCACATAGCGCACGCCGATGTTGCCGGAGATGCGGAAGCCGCCGATCTGGCTGTCGCGGCCGCCGAACTTCAGCTCAACGAAGGCCGCCTTGGCCTTCTCGTTGACGTGATCCAGCTCGGAGTCGCGGAAGCAGCCGTCGGTGAGCCCGGTCCGCTGGCAGATCGGCGACCACTGGTCCTGGCCCACGCCCAGGTTGGCGTAGCTGAGCAGGTCCGCCTTGTGTGCGGCCAGCGCGTCCATGTTGAAGAACACGATGTTCTGGGTCGGGCCGCCGAAGAAGCCGTTGCCGAACGGAACCACCTCGTAGAGGCCCGTCGGATAGCCCTTGAAGGCGCCGTTGGGCGAGGTCTTGTCGATGTTCCAGAAGACGTACTGGTTGTTGTTCAGGTTCCAGTCGTTGGCGATGTTGCCCCAGTTGAAGGCGCTGTAGCGCACCCGCTGGTCGCGGTCGGCGTAACGGATGCCGAAGTCGAGCGCGTTCAGCCACTCCGACTGGAAGCGGTACTCGCCATCGAGGCGCAGCGCGGTCTCGGTCCCGCTGTCGCTCTCGGTGTGGTCCATGACGTGGTTGTAGCGGTAGTTGTCCGGGTTGCTGAGGCCGCCGGGCGACTGGTTGATGTTCGAGGGCGGCAGCAGGGTCATCACCGGCTGCGAGCCGGTGGCGTCCAGCTGCAGGTTGGCGAACGAATATTGCCCGACCTCGACGTCGTAGTTCTGCACCGTCGAATGCACGTGCTGGACGTCGAAGTTGAACTTCCACTGGTCGTTCGGCGTCCACTTCAGGTGGATGGCCGCGTCCTCGGTCATGTCCTTGGTGTTGTTGAACCGGCTCACCGCGTTCAGGTCGTTGCCGCGCCCCGGGAAGGCGCAGGCCGTGCCCTGCCAGGAATAGCAGGGGTTCAGCATGTTCCGGCCGGTCGAGTTGAGCGCGATATTGCCCGCGTCGCCCTGGTTGGTGTCGTTGCCGGGCGGGATGCCCCACCAGCTGTTGCCGGTGGCGTTGGGACCCGTGCAGCACTGCAGGGTGGTCAGCACGCCGCTGCGGAAGTTGCCGGCGTCGTCGAAGGTGAACGAGCTGCCCGGCGCCGGCACCGGCGCCTGCTCGGGCTTGAAGGCGTTCGAATAGACGGTGTCGACCGGATTGCCGAACGGGTCGCTGATGTAGCTGACCAGGCCCCGTTCCTTCCAGGTGTCCTCGAATTCCGACCGGTTGTACTGGGCGGTCAGCAGGAAGTGGTGGTCGTTGTCCTGCCACTGGCCGGCCAGCGCCACGCCCTTGCGGACCCGCTCATAGTCCACGTCGCGATTGGCGATGCTGGCGGGGATGTACTTCAGGCCCGGGCCGAACAGGTCCTTGAAGACGCCCATCTGGCCGTACTGGACGCCCTGCGACTTCGTCTTCACGTCCGAGTAGGCGAGGTTGGCCAGCAGGCCGAACTCACCCATCGAGGTCTGCCAGCGGTCGCCGACCATGCCGGAGACGTCGGGCGTCCACTTCTTCGACAGGTCGCCGTAGTTGCCGTTGATGCTGAGCGCCAGGATGCGGCCGGTCTGGTCGAACGGCACGCGGGTGCGCAGGTTCACCGTGCCGGCGATGCCGCCTTCGATCAGGTCCGCCGTCTGGTTCTTGTAGACGTCGACCCCGGCCATCAGCTCGGGCGACACGTCGCCCCAGCCCAGGCCGCGCGAGGAGTTGGCGCTGAAGGTGTCGCGGCCGTTGAATTGGGTCAGCACCTGCGGCAGGCCGCGCACCAGCACGCCGGACGGCTCCGCCGAGAAGTGCGAGGTGTCGTCGCTGGCGGCGAAGCGGTTCACGGTGATGCCGGGAACGCGCTGCAGGGCCTCGGCGATGGACTTGTCGGGGAAGGCGCCGATGTCGGTCGCGGTGATCGAGTCGACCACGGTGTCGGCGTTGCGCTTGATCTCCTGCGAGGTGGCGAGCGCTGCCCGCACGCCGGTGACCACGACCTCCTGGACGGCCGGCGGGTCGGTGGGCTGGGCCTGGGCCGACGCGGCCACCGGGGTCAGCGCCAGCGCCGCTGCGCCGAGCGCGAAGACCGAGGCGCTCTGCGTCAGGGCTCGCCGAAAGACAACCCTATCGTTGGGCGTGCTCATCCTGTCGTCCTCCCAAAAGGGCGGAGCTTCTGGGGCCCCGCGCCTTTCCCAAGCCTGCGTCCGTCGCCGCCTTGATCGGCTACGACAGCGCTGTCATTTCAGTTCCAAATAAAGCGGCACAATCGTGCCGCGCCACCCCGACGTCACCGAGGTTCCGTCGCCGACACACTAACGACGCCTGCAACGGTGAAGCTAGACCTCGCGCAAATTTTTTCCGTCAAGGCCCCCAAGGCGTGACATTTTCGACACTTCGTTGTTCTGCGGACCGACTTCCCGCAGGACGCGTGCCCTACCTGATCTCCAGCGGCCGAAGCGCCACTCGCCGCGTCAGGCGCCGCCGCGCCTCTGCGAAAACCCGAGCGGATCCTCAACAAAGGCCGTCGCGCGGCAAATTGACAGCGCTGTCGGACCCGACCTAGTGTCGCGTGGAACCCGCGCCTTGGCAGCACGAGCGGCGGGCAGTCGAGGAAACCTATGCCCCCGCCCCCAGCTCCGACCGGCGCCCCCAGCGCCCGCGCGCCCGACGCCGGCTTCCAAGCCGCCCGCAGCACGGCCTGGCTGCTGCCCTTCGTGGTGACCCTGTTCTTCGCCTGGGGCTTCGCCACGGTGATGATCGATTCGCTGATCCCCAAGCTGAAGGGGGTGTTCGCGCTGAACTACGCCCAGTCGACGCTGATCGCCTCGGCCTTCTTCATCGCCTATTTCCTGGTGTCCCTGCCGGCCGGCGCCCTGCTGGCGCGGATCGGCTACCTGAGGTCGATCGTGGTGGGGCTGGTGGTCATGGCCATCGGCTGCCTGCTGTTTTCGCCGGCCGCCTCGGCGGGCGTCTATTGGGGTTTCCTGGCGGCGCTGTTCATCATGGCCGCCGGCATCACCACCCTGCAGGTCGCCGCCAACCCGCTGATCGCCATCCTCGGCGCGCCGGGCAAGTCGCACTTCCGGCTGAACCTGGCGCAGGCGCTGAATTCATTGGGCACCTTCGTCGGCCCCTTCGTCGGCGCGGCCTTCATCCTGAAGAGCGGCGTGACGCCGCCCGATCCGCACACCACCGCGCCGCAGGTGCTGGCCGCCTATCGGGTCACCGAGGCGCACGCCGTGCAGGCGCCGTTCCTCGGCATCGCCGCGGGCCTGGCGGTGCTGGCCCTGGTCTTCTGGCTGTTCCGCAAGAACCCGGACGTGCCCACCGCGGCGAGCAATGAGGTGGGTCTGAAGAGCTTCACCCTGCTCAGGCGCCCGCGCCTGGCGCTCGGCGTGCTGGGCATATTCCTCTATGTCGGCGCCGAGGTGACCATCGGCAGCCTGATGGTCAACTACCTGATGCAGCCGAAGATCCTGGGCGTGACGGCGCAGGCCGTCTGCCGGGCCGTGCCCTTCGACCAGCTGCGGCTGGTCTACCCCTGCATCCACACCGCCGCCGACGCCGGCAAGATGGTGGCCTTCTACTGGCTGGGCGCCATGGTCGGCCGCCTGGTGGGCTCGGCGCTGCTGTTCGCCAAGGTCCCTGCCGGCCGCCTGCTCGCCGCCTGCGGCCTGGGCGCGGTCGCCCTGGTCAGCGTCTCGATCCTCAGCGACGGCTGGACGTCGGCCTACGCGCTGATCGCCGTGGGCCTGGTCAACTCGATCATGTTCCCGACCATCTTCACCCTGGCCATCGAGGACCAGGGCAAGCACACCGGCCAGGCCTCCAGCCTGCTCTGCATGGCCATCGTCGGCGGCGCGGTGATCCCGCCGCTCACCGGGCTCGCCGCCGACCGCATGGGGCTCAGCCTGGCGCTGTTCGTGCCGGTGGCCTGCTACCTGCTGATCGCCCTCTACGGCGAGTTCAGCCACTCGCGCCGCGCGCTGGGCGACGCGCCGGTCGTGCTCACCCCATGAGCGGTTCGGACCTTGAACTCGGGCTGGTCGGCGACGTCGGCGGCACCAACGTCCGCTTCGCACTGGCCGACCTCTCGGAGGCCACGCCGCGGCTGCTGGGGGCGGAGACCTTCCTGCGCGACCACTTCGCCACCCTGCAAGCGGCCATCGAGCACTACCTGCGCGGCGCGAAGGCCTATGGCCCGCGCCCGCGCGGCGCCGTCCTGGCGGTCGCCGGACCCGTGGCGCAGGGATCGGCGGCGCTGACCAACGGCCAGTGGCGGATGTCGGTGGACGGCCTGCACCAGGCCGGTTTCGCCACTGCGCGGCTGGTCAACGACTACGAGGCGCTGGCGCTGTCGGTGCGCCATCTTCGCGCCGAGGACCTCGGCCAGATCGGACCGGCGGCGCCGGTGGCCGGCCAGACCGCGGCCATACTGGGGGCCGGCACGGGCCTCGGCGTGGCGGCCGCGCTCGACGACGGCCGCGCCGGGATGGTCGCGGCCACCGAGGGCGGGCACGCGGCCTTCGCCCCTTCCGGTGAGCTGGAGATCGAGATCCTGCGCCAGCTGGCCGGCCGGTTCGGGCGGGTGTCGCTGGAGCGCATCCTGTCGGGGCCCGGCCTGGTCAACCTGCATTGGGCGCTGGGCCGCATCACCGGGCGCGAGGGGCCGGCGCTCGAGCCGGAAGAGATCGTGACCCTGGCGACGCAGGGCGACGACGTGCTCTGCGTCGAGACCCTGGACCGGTTCTGCGCCATCTACGGCGCGGCGGCCGGCGACCTGGCGCTGGTCTACGGCGCGCGAGGCGGGATCTATCTCGGCGGCGGGATCGCGCCGCGCCTGCTGCCGTGGCTGCGGCGCGGGACCTTCCGCGCCCGCTTCGAGGCCAAGGGCCGCTTCGCCGCCTATGTGCAGCCGATCAGCACCCAGGTGATCCTGCACCCCTACGCCGCCCTGCTGGGCGCCGCGACCGCGCTGCGGGCCGCCCGCCCACTGGAGGCCGCGAGCGCCGCCCATGTGGCCTGAACGTCACATCCAGCCGCGCGCCGGACGCGCTAAACATGCCCGCCCCGGAGGCTCCGCCATGCTGTTCCGACTGCTGTCGCTCGTCCTGCTGCTGGTCGCCGGCCCGGCGCTGGCCGCCCCGGTGCGCGTCGCCTCCCCTGACAATGTGCTGAGCGTCGAGGTCACCACCGACGGCGACGGCCGGGCCAGCTATGCCGTGGCGCGCTTCGGCAAGCCGGTGATCGCGCCCTCCAAGCTCGGCTTCCTGCTGGTCGACGCCCCCAAGCTGGACCGCAACATGGCGGTGGCCGAGCTTGGCCGGCGCTCGGTCGACGAGACCTGGCAGCAGCCGTGGGGCGAATGGCGCGAGATCCGCAACCGCTTCAACGAGCTGCGCGTCGGGGTCACAGAGACCGGCGGGCTGAAGCGCCATTTCGACGTGGTGTTCCGGGTCTATGACGACGGCGTCGGCTTCCGCTACGAGTTCCCGCAGCAGCCGCAGCTGACCACCGTCAAGGTGGGCGAGGAGCTGACCGAGTTCGTGCTGGCCCAGCCCGGCGAGGCCTGGTGGAACACCGCCTTCGAGTGGGACCGCGAGGAGTACCTCTACAACCGCACCCCCATCGAGCAGGTGGGCCTGGCCCAGACCCCGATGACCGTGCGCTATGCCGACGGCCTGCACCTGGCGATCCACGAGGCCGCCCTGGTCGACTATTCCGGCATGAACCTGGCGCGCGTGGAGGGCCGGCGCTTCAAGGCCGCCCTGACGCAAAGCGTCGGCGACGCCAAGGCGACGCGCACGACGCCGTTCACCACGCCCTGGCGGACCCTCCAGATCGCCGACAGCGCCGGCGGCCTCTACCAGTCGCACCTGATCCTGAACCTCAACGAGCCCAACAAGCTCGGCGACGTGTCCTGGTTCAAGCCCGGCAAGTTCGTCGGCATCTGGTGGGACATGCACCTGGACAACAAGACCTGGAACTCGGGGCCCAAGCACGGCGCCACCACGGCCGAGGCCATGCGCTACATCGACTTCGCCGCCGCCCACCACATCCAGGGCGTACTGGTCGAGGGCTGGAACAAGGGTTGGGACGGCGAGTGGTTCGGCCACGGGTCGGACTTCAGCTTCACCGAGGCCTATCCCGACTTCGATATCGAGAAGGTCACCGGCTACGCCCGCTCCAAGGGCGTGCGCCTGGTCGGCCACAACGAGACCGGGGCCAACGCCGCCCGCTACGAGAGCCAGATGGAGGCGGCCTTCGCCCTCTACGAAAAGCTGGGGATCGAGCAGGTGAAGACCGGCTACGTCTCCGACGCCGCCCAGGCCCAGGTGATCGGCGCCGACGGCAAGCCGCACCTCGCCTGGCACGAAAGCCAGGACATGGTGCGCCACTACCAGCGCGTGATCGAGGCCGCCGCCCGCCACCATATCGCCATCGACACCCACGAGCCGGTCAAGGACACCGGCCTGCGGCGCACCTACCCCAACTGGGTGGCCCGCGAGGGCTCGCGCGGCCAGGAGTACAACGCCTGGGGCAGCCCGGGGAATCCGCCGGAGCACGAGACCAACCTGCTGTTCACCCGCATGCTCGAGGGGCCCATGGACTTCACGCCCGGCGTGTTCGGCATGAAGACCCGCTCGCCCGACGGGGTGCCGACCACCTGGGCCAAGCAGCTGGCGCTCTATGTGGTGCTCTACAGCCCGATCCAGATGGCCGCCGACCGGATCGAGAACTACGAGGCCAATCCCAAGCCCTTCAAGTTCATCGAGGACGTGCCCACCGACTGGTCCGACACCCGCGTGGTGAACGGCGAGGTGGGCGACTACGCGACCGTCGTGCGCAAGGACCGTCGCAGCGACGACTGGTATCTGGGCTCGATCACCGACGAGTTCGGCCGCGTGCTGACGGTGCGGCTGGGCTTCCTCGATCCCGGCCGCCGCTACCGCGCGGAGATCTATCGCGACGGCCCGGCCGCCGACTGGAAGACCGCGCCCAGCGACATGGTCATCGAGCAGCGCGAGGTCTCCTCCGCCGACACCCTGACCCTGCGGCTGGCGGCCGGCGGCGGCCAGGCCATCCGCTTCACCCCGATCCCGGGCGGCAAGCCGCAGAGGGAGGCCGATCATCGCCATTGACCGCGTGACCCGCGCCGCCCCCGCCGCCGGCGTGCTCGCCGACCGGCGCGGCGCCTGGGCCTTCTGGATCGGCTGTGCGGCCGTGACCGCCGGCGTGCTGGCGCACCTGCCGATGGTCTGGATGGGCCGCCACATGGGCTTCCGCCTGGCCGGCATGCCGATGGATCCCCTGATGATCGGCGGCATGGGGCTGATCGTGGCCGGCGTCGCCGTGGCGGGCTTCGGCCTGCTGCCGCGCCGCGGCCCCGACGCCAGGGCGCAGGCTTCCACCGTGCAGGTCACCCCGCCGGAGGACGCGCCGCTGACGGCGGCCCACTGGCGGCTGATGGCGCTGTTGGTGGTGGCCCTGGTGATCGACGTGATGAAGCCGGCCAGCCTCGGGTTCGTGGTGCCGGGCATGGTCGCCGAATATGGCGTGCCGCGGGCCACCGTCGCCATCCTGCCGTTCACGGCCCTGGCGGGCACGGCCTGCGGCTCGGTGGTCTGGGGCGTGCTGGCCGACATCTATGGCCGAAGGGCCTCGATCCTGCTGTCGGCGGTGATGTTCGTCGGCACCTCGATCTGCGGGGCCATGCCGAGCCTGTGGTGGAACGTCGGCATGTGCTTCCTGATGGGCGCGGCGGCGGGCGGCATGCTGCCGGTGGCCTACGCCCTGCTGGCCGAGGCCATGCCGTCGCGGCACCGGGGCTGGAGCCTGGTGCTGATCGGCGGGCTGGGCGCGGTCGGCGGCTATCTGGCGGCCAGCGGCCTCTCGGCCCTGCTGCAGCCGACCTTCGGCTGGCGGATCATGTGGTTCCTGGGGATGCCGACCGGCCTGATCCTGATCCTGCTGAACGGCGCCATCCCGGAGTCCGCCAAGTTCCTGCTCAGCCTCGGCCGGGTCGAGGAGGCGCACGCCGTGCTGCGCCGGTTCGGCTCGCGCATCGTCGAGGCGCCGGACCCCCAGGCCGCCCCCGCCGGAGCCGTTCGTGGGCTCGCGCCGATCCCGCCGGTCGCCGGCGTCTATCTCGGCAAGGCCGTGTCGCTGTCGATCGTCGCCCTGGCCTGGGGCCTGGTGAATTTCGGCCTGCTGCTCTGGCTGCCCGCCGACCTGGCCGCCCGGGGCTATTCCATGGGCGCCCTCAGCCGCCTCCTGGCGCTGTCGGCGCTGATCGCCGCGCCCACGGTGTTCGTATGCGCCTTCCTCTACAGCCGCTGGAGCGCCAAGTGGTCGCTGATCGTCATGATCGGGACCATGGCGCTGGGCCTGGCGCTGGTGCTGCAGATGCTGACCGCCAGCGGTCCGACGCTCAGCCCGATCCTGCCGGTGGCGCTGCTGATCGTCGGCTCGAACGGCGTGCTGGCGATCCTGCTGCCCTACACCGCCGAGAGCTATCCGCTGCGGGTGCGCGGCCGCGCCACCGGCTGGGTGGCCGGCTGCTCCAAGTTCGGCGGCCTCGTCGCCCAGCTGCTGTCGATGCTGGTGGTGGTCCCCGCCGTGGGCCTGGCGGCGGGCCTGATCATGATCCCCACGCTGCTGGCCATGGTCCTGGTCGCCCGCTTCGGCACCGAGACCCGCGGCCGCGACCTGCGCGAGCTGGAAGCGCCGGCCGCGCCGGCTCTCGCGGCCGTGGCCGGCGGCTAGACCTCAGGCCGGGACCGGCGGCGGCTTGGCCGCGCAGTGCTGGTCGATGAAGGCCTGGTGGCTCGGCATGGCCGCCACCCGGTCGAGCACGCCACGCCGGACATTGGCCAGCAGCAGGTTCAGCTCGTCGTCGGCCATCACGTCGGCCACCGGATGGTGGTCCTGCGGCGTCAGCCCCTGGCCGTAGAGGATGGCGAACCAGTTCATCTCCTGGAACAGCTCCTGCGGCTCGGCCAGCACCTCGCCGCGGGTGCGGAACCACGCCAGCTTGGCGTCCAGCGAGTCGGGCACGCTCATGTGCTTGCAGTAGCGCCAGAACGGCGTGTCCTCGCGCTCGGTCACCTTGTAGTGGGCGATGACGAAGTCGCGGACGTGGGCGAACTCGCGCTCCAGCTCGAGGTTGAAGCGGTCGATCACCCGGCTGTCGAGCCGTCCCTGCGGGAACATCGCCAGCAGTTTGGAGATGGTCGCCTGGATCAGGTGGATGCTGGTGGACTCCAGGGGTTCGAGGAAGCCGCTCGATAGGCCGAGCGCCACGCAGTTCTTCACCCAGCTGGCCTTGCGCCGGCCGGTGACGAACCTGAGGATCCGCGGCTCGGCCAGCGCCGCGCCGTCGAGGCGGCCCGACAGCGCCTCGACCGCCTGGTCCTCGCCGATGAACTCGTTGCAGAACACATAGCCGTTGCCGGTGCGGTTCTGCAGCGGGATGCGCCACTGCCAGCCGGCCTCGCGGGCCGTCGAGCGGGTGTAGGGGATCGGGTCCTCGATCCGCGCGCAGGGCACGGCGGCGGCCCGGTTGACCGGCAGCCAGCGGCTCCAGTCCTCGTAGCCGGCCTTCAGGGTCTCCTCGATCAGCAGGCCGCGGAAACCGGAGCAGTCCAGGAAGAAGTCGCCGCGGACCTTGCCGCCGTCCTTCAGGTCGAGGGCCTCGATATAGCCGCTCTCGGGATCCTGATGGACCTTGACCACCTGGCCCTCCACCCGCTTGACGCCGCGCTTCTCGGCGTAGCGGCGCAGGTAGGCGGCGTAGAGGCTGGCGTCGAAATGGAAGGCGTAGTTGATCTTCGGCAGCCGCCCGCCGGCGCCGTCGGGCGTGCGCATGAACTTGCCCTGACGCGCCGCCTCGCCCTCGGCGATGAAGCGCAGGTTGTCCGGGTCGCCGCCAGCCTTCAGCCAACGGATCCAGTGGTGCGAGAAGGCGATGCCGTTGGCGTTGACGCCGAACGGCCCGAAGGGGTGCAGGTAGCGGTGGCCGAGCCGGCGCCAATCCTCGAACTCGATGCCCAGCTTGAAGGTGGCGTTGGTCTCGCGGACGAACTCGTCCTCGTCGATGCCCAACAGGTTGTTGAACAGGATGATCGGCGGGATGGTGGCCTCGCCGACCCCCACCGTGCCGATCAGGTCGGACTCGATCAGGGTGATGGTCTGGCCTTGCGTCCCCACCACCTTGGAGAGGGCGGCGGCGGCCATCCAGCCGGCGGTGCCGCCGCCGACGATGACGATGTCGCGGATCCGGCTGTCCTGGCTCAACGGGGGGCTCCTCGTGCGGATCGGGCGGCGGCGAGCTGCGACTGCAGGGTGGGCGCCGCGGTCACCTCGGCGGCGATGAACCGCAGCATGTTCTGCAGCTGCTGGATCTGTTCCTGCGGCGTCACCAGGCCGACCAGCGGGTCGTGGTCCTGCGGGATCAGGCCGTGGCCGACGAAGATCGAGGTCCAGCTGGAGGGCTGGAAGGTCTCGTCGTCGTAGAGCGCGATGCGGCCGCGGCCGGCGAACAGCCGCAGCTTGTAGGCCAGCTCGTCCGGCGCCGGCGTGTCGCGGGCGCGGTCCCAGAAGGCGTCGTCGCGCCGCTGGTTCAGCTTGTAGTGGGCGATCTGGAAGTCGCGGAGGTTGCGGGCGTGGGCGGCGAGGCGGGCGTTGTAGGCCTTGGCCTCCGCCATCTCATCGGCGTCCACCGGGAACAGCGAGATCAGCAGCGACAGGCCGGTCTGGACGAGATGCAGCGGGGCGGCGTCGAGCGGCTCCAGGGCCACCGCTGCGTCGCCGATCGCCACGCAGTTGCCGACCCAGGCGCCCGGCCTGCGCCCGGCGCGGAACGGCGCAGCCACCGCCTCGCCCTGCAAGGTCAGGCCGGTGAGCACCGGCAGGGAGGCCAATAGGTCCTCGTCCGAGGTGCCGGCGGAGTCGTAGCAGCACACGATCGCGGTGCGGTCCTGCAGCGGATAGAGGCCGATCCAGCCGCCGCGGAAGGCCGCGATCTGGCTGTAGGCCGGCGCGGGGTCGAGGCGCGGACCCGACGCGACCAGGACGCGGTCGCAGGCCAGCCACTGGCTCCACGGCTCGAACCCGGCGCCCGGCAGGCGCTCGATCAGGGCGCCGTGGGCGCCGGAGGCGTCGACGAACAGGTCGGCCTGCACAAGGCTGCCGTCGCTCAGCGTCAGCGAGACGATCCGCTCGCCCTCGACCTCTATCTCGCCGAGGCCCGAGGCGACGCCGACCACGCCCATCCGCAGCGCCTGCTCGCGCAGCAGCCGCACGTAGGCAAGCGCGTCGAGGTGATAGCCATGCGCCGGCTGCGCGAACCCCTGGGCGGGCTCGCCGGCCGGCGGCATCCGGCCCTGTTTGGCCATGGCCGCGCCCAGCGAGAACTCCTCGAAATCGAGCTTCAGCCCCTCGGCGCGGCCTCTGACCCAGTAGTGGATCAGGTCGACGTTGTTGAGGCCCACCGGCTGGGTGTCGTAGGCGTGCAGGAACGGCGGCCGGCCCGCCGACCAGTTGGCGAACCGCTGGCCGAGCGCATAGAGGCCTGAGCAGGCCGCGATCAACTGGGCCTCGTCGACGCCCAGGATCCGGTGCAGGCCGGCCAGGCTCGGCAGCGACATGTAGGCGTCGACCGGCGACAGCAGCGAGGGCAGCTCGACCACCTGCACCTGCACGCCGGTGCGGCCGAAGGCCCGCTGCAGGCCGAGCGCGGTGAGCCAGGCCGCGGCGTCGCGGCCGACCACCACCACCTTGGCGATCGGCCGGGTCATGCCCGACAGCGCTGTCTATGCGGCCCAGCCGTCATGCTTGAAACGCGCGCCACCCGGCCGATCCCCCCAAGGTCTTATGACGCCAAGCTAACCTCAGATGGCCGGCTCCGCCACTGTGGGCGAGGCGATCAGTCGAACAGCTTTCGCGAGGCCTCGGCCGCCGCCTGGCCGTGCGCGGCGTCGTGGATCGCCTGGTTCTTCGCCAGGTGGGCGAACATCTGGATGCCGAACCCGCCGTCCAGGTCGTCGGTGATGCGGCGCTTCCACGGACGCCGGATGACTTGGGTGGTCAGGCGGCGCGTCACCCGGGGCTGGCTCATGATGTGGTCGGCCAGCGTCCAGGCGCGGTCGAGCAGCCGGTCGCGCGGCAGCACCTCGTTGACCATGCCCCAGTCGAGCGCGGTCCGGGCGTCGATGCGCTGGCCGGTGAGCAGGGCGTAGGCCGCCCGCTTCACGCCGAGCAGTTCCTGCAGGCAGCTGTGGATGCCGTCGCCCGGCACCGAACCCATGTTGAAATGCGGATCGAAGATCACTGCCTCTTCGGCGCACAGCGTCAGGTCGCACATCAGGCAGATCTCGGCGTGGGCGGCGTGGCCGTTGAGCACCCCGATGGTCGGGATCTCCAGGTCGTTGATCAGGGCGCTGACGTTTATCCGGCCGTCCTTGTAGGCGTATTCGTAGGCCCAGTGCTGCAGGTCGGCCTCTTCCAGGGCGAAGCCCTCCGGGTCCAGGGTGGCCAGGAAGTGCTCGCCCGAACCGGTGAGGATCAAGAGCTCGTTCTCGGGGTCGGCGCCGATGGTCTTGAACAGCTGGCCCAGCGCGCGGTGGTTCTCGACGCTGAGCTGGACCGAGCCGCCCAGGGTGTGCGCCTGGGCCAGCAGCACGCCGTCGGCGCGCCGCTCCAGCTTGAAATGGTCCTTAAAGCGCTCCTTGTAGTCTTCGAATTTCGGCGTCGGCACGAATGGGCTGAGCGACATGGCCGTGTCTCCGATCAGGGTCTAGGTGCGGTCGATTTCGGTGAAGCAGCTCCAGTCCTTGTCGCGCCAGCCGCGGGCGACGGCGGCGTCCAGCTTGGCGCGCAGCGCCTCGGCGCTCGACAGTCGCAGGTCCACACCTTGCGCGGCGTCGATCATCAGCTGCACGTCCTTGAGCCCGCCGGCCGCCGTGAAGCCGACGCTGTCGAAGTCGCGCTCGCCGATCTTGGCGATATATTCCCGGGTCCCCGGATTGCCGAAGAAGCCCGCCAGCATCTGCGGGACCAGGTCCGGCGGCAGGCCGGCCTTCTCGCCCCAGGCCAGGGACTGGCCGATCAGGTCCATGCCCGAGGCGCCCAGGAAGTTGGCGATCAGCTTGGCGACGGCGGCCTGCCCCTGGCGCGCGCCGACAACCACCATCATCGGTGCGTAGGCGACGATCACCGCCCGCACGCTCTCGATGGCCGTGGGGTCGCCGGCGACGAAGGTCACCAGCTGCGCCGCCTCGGCGGCCGGCACGCGGCCGACGACGGGGCCGGCGACATAGCGGCCGCCCGCCTCCGCGTGCACTTGGGCGAGCTCATCCGAAAGGCTCGGCGAAACCGTGCTCGTGCCGATGTGGATCGCCCCGGGCCTGAGGCCCGCGAGGACGCCGTCCGGTCCGGCGACGACGGCCCTCAGCGAGGTGTCGTCCGCCAGGCTTGAGACCACGATGTCGGCCGCCTGGACTGCGGCCGCCGGCGATGTGGCGAGCTTGGCGCCGGCGCTCACCAGCGGCCCGGCCTTATCCGGCGACCGGTTCCAGACGACCAGGGGATGGCCGGCCCGTTGCAGGTTCGCGGCCATGGCGAGGCCCATCTTGCCCAGGCCGAGGAAGGCGACGGACGGCTTGTCGGGCGACGGCGTGGTCATCGGACATCTCCGTGCATAATGCACGGGCCATCTAGCTCGCCAGCGTTGCGTCTGACAAGGATATCCGTGCATCATGCACGGATGAAGGATTGGTCCGACGACATCCACGCCGTTCTGCTGCAGCTCCACGGCTACATGAACCGGCCCGATCTCGATCAGGCGTTCCTGGGCCGCGCCGGGGTGAAGCTGGACCGGGCGCTGTTTCCCCTGCTGACGCGGATCGGGCGCTCGCATCCGATCAGCGTCGTCGAACTGGCCAGCCTGGTGGGCCGCGGCCATTCCACGGTCAGCCGCCAGGTGGCCAAGCTGGAGGCTCTGGGTCTCGTGGAAAGGCAGGTGGCGAAGGGCGACCAGCGCGTTCGGCTGCTGGAGCCTTCGACAGCCGGCTGGAAGATGCTGGACCGGTTCGCCGTGGCGCGCCGCACGTTCCTGAGCGAGCGCCTCGGCGGCTGGACGGACGAGGAGCGGTCGACCCTGCTCACCCTGCTGACCAGGCTATCGGCGACGATCGCCACCGACCTGCCGGAGGCACGGCCTGCCGAGCCGCAACGCTCCTAAGAGCGCGAAGGCTGGCGCCCCGGGTCGGACTCGAACCAACACGTCCTCGCGGACAACAGATTTTGAGTCACACAAGTCTGCGCCTGGACCAATGACCCGCGGGTGAACGGTCATGGCCGATCCAGTCGCAGCCGCGGATTCTAGTTCCGTCCCCGCGAGATAGCCGCACCGGCGCCGTCTTCCCGAATCCGACGGGTCTCATCGGTCACGTGCGTAACCTGATGGGTATCGAAATGCGCCGACAGCGCATTGCGGAATCCCTGGATATCCGCGGTGCGGTTGAGCGACCGCTTGAGCACCTGAAGGGCGAACGGCGGCGTCCGGGCGATCTTTTCGGCCAGCGCCAGGGTCTCAGCCTCCAGCTCCGCCCGCGGCGTCACGCGGTTGACCATGCCGATCCGGTGGGCCTCGGCGGCGGGCATCCGTTCGCCCGTGTAGAGGAACTCCTTCGCGGTCCGAAGGCCCATAACCCACGGGTGGACCAGCACCTCGACCGCGGCGGCGGCGAGGGTCTGGCAGACCGGGTCGGAGAAGTAGGCCTCGTCCGAGGCCACCACCAGGTCGCACATGTTGGCGACCATGAAGGCGCCGCCGACGCATGCGCCTTGCACCTGGGCGATCGTTGGCTTGGGGCAGTCCCAGATCCGCAGGGAGTAGCCGTAGTAGCGCGTGGCCTCGTACTCCCAGCGCTGCTCGACCGTGTAGAGGCTGCGATCGCTCATCGCCTCCTTCAGGTCGTGGCCGGCGGAGAAGTGGTCGCCGACCCCGGCGATGACGATCACGCGGACCAGCGGATCGGCGATGGCCTCACGCAGCGCCGCATCCATCTCGTCCAGCAGCGGGGTATTCTCGGCGTTCCGCTGCGCCGGTCGATTGTGGGAGATCCGCGCGACTGCCCCGAGCCGCTCGTAGAGGACGTTGACGTAGGTCGCGGCCGGTTTGGCCTGAGGTTCGGCAATCGCGATCACGTCGTCCATCTGCGTCTCTCCTCGTTGTGGACGGCTACGATCCCATCGGCCGGCGGAGAGTGCATTGCCGTTGTATTGGTCGATGGATAACGCTTCGAATATAGCGCGCGGCGACGGCGGTATGCTCCGCCGCCTGGGCGCGCACTAGGGTGGCCTTGAGCGCGCATAAGAAGCGTACGGTTCGGTTCGCGCCTGGCGTCCAGGAGTACGGTCGCGGCATCCGACCTCCACGCAGGCGACCGTAGGAGGGGAAGCGACCATGGTGACATCCGACATCCCAAGCGCTGCCGGCGCAGGTCTGATGACCACAGGCGATGCGCCGTTCGTCTCTGGCGCGGCGACGCCGATCTCGAAGCCGACCTGGTACTCCTATTATGTGCTGGGGCTCCTGGTGCTGGTCTACATGTTCAGTCAGGTCGATCGGAAGCTGCCCCTGATCCTGATCGAATCCGTCAAACATGATCTGAAGCTCAGCGACACACAGATCGGCCTCGCGACAGGTATCGTCTTCACGCTGGTCTATTCAGTCTTCGGCATACCGGTGTCGCGGGTGGCCGACCGCTACGGCCGCAAGGCGGTCATATGCTGGTCGCTGCTGGTGTGGAGCTCGATCACGGGACTGAACGGCCTGGCCACCAACTTCTGGCAGTTCGCGATGGCCCGGGGTGGCGTGGCGATTGGCGAGTCGGGCGCGACGCCCTCGGCCCAGTCCTTGCTGCCGGACTTCTTCCCGCCCCGGCGGCTGGCTATGGCGGGCGGCATCTTCATGGCGGCATCGCCCATCGGCTATCTGGTGGCGGTGGCCGGCGGCGGAATGCTCAACGACCTCGCCAGTTGGCGGGTGGCGATGATGGTGATGGCCGTGCCGGGGTTGTTGCTCACCGTGCTCGCCGCGCTCACCATCCGGGAGCCAAAGCGGGCGAAGGCGGTGGTCGGAGAGATCCCGCCCCTGTGGACATCGCTGCTCATCCTGTGGCGGATCAAGACGTTCCGGTACATGAACTTCGCGGCCATGGCCTCGGGCTGCGCCGTCGGCGCTCTGGGCTCGTTCACGCCGGCCTACATCATGCGCCACTTCGGCTACACGTCGGGGCATACAGGGGTCTCCTACGGCCTGCTGGCCGCGGCCGCGGGCCTGTTCGGATGCCTGTCTGGCGGCGTGGTCGCCGACCGCCTCGGCGATCGCAACGTCCGGGCGGGTCTTTGGTACGTCGCCGCCATCGCGGCGCTCTCGGCGCCGGCCAGCATCGGCGCGTTGTTCTCGCCAAGCTACGGGCTGTTCCTGGCCCTGATGTTCATCCCCGAAGCTTCGATCACCGCCTGGTCGGGTCCGAGCACACCCATCGTCATGACGCTCGTCGACCCGCGAATGCGGGCGCTCGCCTCGTCGGTCTATCTGTTCTCTTTCATGGGGGTCGGGTTCAGCATCGGCCCGGTGCTGGCCGGCGCATTCAGCGACCTGCTGCGCCCGACGCTGCACGCCGATTCGCTCAAGTGGGCGCTGGTGGGCATCGCCTCGCTCCGGATCCTGACCGCGATCTACTACGCGATTGCGGCCTCGAAGCTGAAGGGCGACCTGGCCCGAGCGGCAGCGCCCGCGGCCTAGCTGGGCGCGGCCCGGTGGTAAGGCGAGATGGGCGAATCCCAGCGGATCTTCACCCGCCGGTTCACGAACAGCCAACGCTCGCCCACCGGCGCCAACCGGTCGATGTAGACGCCCGCGTGATCGAAGCCAAAGTCCGTCACGACGAAGAAATAGGTCCAGGCGCCGGCCGCCGTCGGCGAGTCGAATTCGATGTGACAGGTGGTCAGGTTGTGCTGCGTGAAGCTGACCCGCGGCCCAGGTCGATCGCCGCGGGCGCGGCGGGCGGCGGTGAGGCTTTCCACGATCGCGTCGCGTCCGACGAGCGGACCGGAAGTGGTTTCAAGCACCCCATCCTGGGCGAAGGTCGCGGCCATGTCCTCGAACCGGCCCCGGTCGCCATTCATGCTGTAGATCGCCATGGTGCGGCGGATTTCTTCCCGCGCGCGTAGGTCGTCGAAGGACGTTTCCACTTTGGCTTCAGCTCCGTTCCGGACGTCTGGGCGTCGCGGCGGGAAAGCTGGAGGCGGGGCCCTTGGCTGTCACGCTTGGACGCGAGGCCAGCCCATACTCGATCAAATATGTCACCCCGATCATTGGGTCACGACCACAACCAAAGCGTCAGCTAGCAATCTGCGGCGAGCCTCCCGGGGGGCGCTGCATCTGCAAAGGCAATGGGGCGCCGCCGGCCAACGACGACGCGGAGAGGGATGGAATGGAACTCGCTTGGGCGCAGGAGCATGACCAGTATCGCGAGCGGCTGAGGGCGATCCTCGCCCGCGAGCTGCCATCGAACTGGATGCAGGACTATGCGCATGGCCGCGGGACGCAGGGCGAGATCGCGTTCTCGCGCACCTTCTGTCCCAAACTCGCCGCCGAGGGCCTGCTGATCCCTCATTGGCCGAAGGAATATGGCGGCCAGGACGGCGACGCCTGGGAGCATTTCATCCTGTCGGAGGAGATGTGGACGTGGGGAGACCCGCGGGGCCCGCAGTACATGAACGTCAACTGGATCGGCCCGACGTTGATGAAGTTCGGTTCGCCGGCCCAGAAGGAGGAGCACCTCACCCGCATCGCCAACGGCTCGGTGATCTGGTGCCAGGGCTTCTCCGAACCGCAGGCCGGGACCGACCTTGCCGCCCTGCGCACCCGCGCCACCCGGACCAACCACGGCTATGTGATCAACGGATCGAAGATCTGGACCTCCTACGCCAACGGGTCCGACTGGTGCTTCCTGCTGACCCGGACCTCGGACGAGCGTCGCGCGATCTCGGTGTTCCTGGTGCCGATGGACACGCCGGGCATCGAGGTGTTCGCGATCCCCGGCCTGGTCGAGGAAGGCCACATCCACGAGGTCTTCTTCAAGGACGTCGAAGTGCCGTTTTCGGCTCTCGTGGGCGAGGAAGGCATGGGCTGGGAGGTGGTCACTCATGCGCTCAGCCTCGAGCGGGTGGGGATCCCGAGGTACCACCTGGGCCGGCTGGCGATGGACGCCGCCATCGGCAAGCTGAAGCGCGAGGATCGCTATGGCGATCCGCTGATGCGGGCGGCGGCCGGGCGGATCATCGCCAAGCTCGAAGCGGCGCGCATGCTGACCTACCTGGTCGTCGACCAGCGGGCCAAACAGCAGCCGGCCAACGCCATGACCAACATCGCCCGAGTCTCCAACGCCGAGGCGGTCACCGACACGCTCAACTTCCTGATGGAATATGCGCCCGGCTGCCTGACCAGCCGCGACGACCCGTATCTGACGCTGTTCTACCGGTACGCGATCACCAACACGATCGCCTCTGGCGCCTACGAATTGCAGCTGAACATGATCGCACAGCGTGCGCTCAATCTTCCCCGGGAGCGCAGGCAATGAATCTCGAGTTCACCGAGGACCAGGCGGTCCTGGTCTCCAGCGTCGAGAACATCCTCGACAAATACGCCGAGCTGCCGACCGCGAACCGGCGGGACTACCACTATTACGCCCGCGACCTCGACCAGGCGCTGGTCGCCAATGGCTTCCTGGACGCGGTCAGTTCGATGGGATCGCTCGAAGCGGTGCTGGTGGTGGAGGCGGTCTCCAAGATCGCTCCGGTGGTCG
Source organism: Phenylobacterium sp. (assembly GCA_028290945.1). Taxonomy (GTDB): domain Bacteria; phylum Pseudomonadota; class Alphaproteobacteria; order Caulobacterales; family Caulobacteraceae; genus Phenylobacterium. The sequence continues at coordinate 51,165 of JAQGIV010000084.1, forward strand.
AGATCGCGACCTCGACCCTGGTCGCGCCGCATATCTCGGCCGAGGAACTGCCGCGGCCGCTGGCGATCGTGTCGGGTGACCTGAGCCAGGCGCAGCGCTATCTGTCGGTCGCCAAGGCGGCCCTGCTCGACACCGGGGACGATATCCTGCTGATCGACATCCGGCCGGGCGACGTCGAAGCCGTGGATACCATCTTCGCCTACCCGTTCGGGCGCTTCACGACGGCCCCAGACCTCTCCAAGGCCCGCTCGCTGGGCGCCGCCGCGGTCGGACCCTTCCGCCAATGGCGACAGGTGGCGCTGGCGGCGGAGGCCATCGGCGCCATGCGCAGCGCGGTCGATTTCACCGTCGACTACGTCAAGCAGCGTCAGATGTTCGGCCATGCGCTGGGCCTCTTCCAGGCCGTGCAGCACCGTCTCGCGCAATGCCACCAGGCCACCTGCGCGGCCCAGTACCTGACCTATCGCGCGGGGTGGAGCGGCGATCCGCTGGACGCCGTGCTGGCTGCGACCTACGCCCAGTCGCATATGCCAAAGCTGTGGTTCGACCTGCACCAGTTCAACGGCGCCATGGGCGTCACCAACGAGCACAAGCTGCACTTCTGGACCTACCGGTTGCGCGCCCTGCAGTCGGAGATGGGCGGCGCCAACGAAGGCGCCTTGCAGGCGGCTGAGCGCGTGTGGGGCAAGGTCGCCTGAGGTAGGGCCGGGATGGCGAGGACCATGGCTGAGGTCGACTGGGAAGACGGCGCGATCACCGACGACGGCATCGCGGCCATGCGGGCGCAGATTGGCGTCAGCCGCCCGACGCCGGCTTGGGATCGCGATGTCACGCTGGACGGCGTGGAGCACTTCGCGCTCGGCATCGGTGACGACAATCCCCTCTGGTGGGACGAGGCCCATGCGCTCGCCTCCCGATGGCAGGGCCGCATCGCTCCGCCCTGCTATCTCTACGCCCACTTCAACGGCCCGCGGCTGCGGCCGGAGGATGGCGACAGCTCGGTCGAGACCTTCCTGCCCGGCGCGCTCGGTCTCTTGGCCGGGGAGCGCTGGCGCTGGAGGCGGCCGGCGCGGGTGGGCGAGCGCATCGGCGCGGACGCGGCCCTGGTCGAGGTCACCGATCAACCCAGCAAATTCGGGGGACGCTCCGTGGCGCAGGTCGAGCGGACCACGCTGCGCAGCGTGACGGGCGAGGTGGTCGCCGAGGTCGACCAGACCATCCGCCGTTTCGAACGCCGGGCGACCCGCGAGCGGCGGACCTATCTCGATCGTCCGCTGGCCGCCTACACGGCCGCGGACCGCGCGCGCTTCGCCGCGCAATACGATCGCGAGGCCGAGGCGCGGCGTGGCGCACGGCCGCGCTATGTCGAGGATACGCCCACGGGCGAGATCCTCGGACCGATGCTCAAGGGCCCGCTGACCTTCACCAATACGGTGGGGTTCCTGCTGGGAATCGGATGCCCCAACACCCCGACCAATCGGATGGCCGCGGCCTTCCTGCGCCTGCATCCGGCCCAGAAGCTGGTGAACCCGGCAAGCGGCGTAGCCGACACGCTGAAAGCCTCCCACTTCGAGCCCGCAATCGCCCGCGCCGGCGGACTGCCGGCGGGCTATGACCTCGGCATCGCGCGGGTCAGTTGGTTCTCGCACCTGATCACCGACTGGATGGGTGACGACGGCTTCCTTGAAGAGCTCGACGTCCGGATCCGGCGACCGAACTTCCTCGGCGACGTCACCTGGCTCGCCGGATCGGTGGACAAGCGCGACCTCGAGAACGGCGCCGTCGCGGTGGCTGCGGAGGCGACCAATCAGCTGGGCGAGGTCACAGCCACGGCGACCGCGCGCATCATCCTGCCGCGGCGCGGCGCGGCCTAGAGACATACCCGCTCGGATATGGCGGCGCGGCCGGCGGAGATGTCGCCAGGGTTGGCGAGGGGCTAGCGTTGAGGCCAACACAGGGCGGCGCGGCCCGTGTGACGCGGCGCGCCAGCCCCGGCCATGGGCGGGAAACGCGATGCTGACCAAGGACGAGAACGATCTGCTGACGCTGGTCGAGGGCGACGCCCCCATGGGGCGGATGCTGCGCGAGAACTTCTGGATGCCCGCCATGCTGGCCGCTCCGCTGGAGGCCGATGGGGCGCCGATCCGCGTGCGGCTGCTGGGCGAGGACTTCGTGGCCTTCCGCGCCACGGACGGCCGGGTGGGGTTCCTCGACGAGGCCTGTCCACATCGGGGCACCTCTCTCGCGCTGGCGCGCAATGAGGACTGCGCGCTGCGCTGCATCTTCCATGGCTGGAAGATCGACGTCTCGGGCCAGGTGGTGGAGATCCCCACCGAGGCCGGCGAGGCCGCCGTCGAGCGGGCCGCCCAGGTGAAGGTCAACCACTATCCCGCGCGCGAAGCCGGCGGGCTGATCTGGGTGTGGCTCGGCAAGTCGGCGCCCGGGCCGTTCCCCGATCTCGGATTCTGCCACGTGCCCCTGAGCCAGGTGTCGGCCGCGGTCACCAAGGTGCCCTACAACTGGGTAGGCTCGATCGAGGCGACGGTGGATTCGGCCCACATCGGCTTCCTGCACCGCGACTGGCTGAAGAACCTGCCGACCCTGGGCGGCGCCAGCATGGAAAACACCGCGCCCACCTATGAATTCGAGGACCGTCCCTACGGTTATCGCGCGGCGGCGCTGCGCCGGCTGGGCGACGGCACGACCCATGTGCGGATCAATGAGTTCGTCATGCCGTTCCACTCCTCGCCGGGCGGATCTGGGGACACCCAGTCGTCGTACCAGATCAGCGTTCCGGTCGACAACGAGACGACCAACTTCTTCTTTGTGCGATGGAATACGGCCGGCCCTGTCAACACCGGCAACCTGGCGCCGGCGGGCGCCGACCTGAACAATTGGGTGCCGCTGCCTGGAACCCGAGAGAACAACTGGGGGCAGGACCGCGAGGCGATGACGCGGGGCTCGTTCTCCGGCTTCGACACCTTCGGCATCCTGACCGAAGACACGGTGGTGCAGGCCAGCATCGGGCCGATCGCCGACCGCACCCGCGAGCAGCTCTCGGCCAGCGACATGTGCGTGGTGCGCACCCGGCGGCTGCTGATCAAGGCGGCGCGGGACTTCATGGCGGGCGAGCGGCCGCTGGGGGCGACCGGCGAGGTCCCCTATCCGCACATCCGCGGCGCCACCGGCGTGCTGACGCCCGGCCAGAAATGGCAGGACGAGCTGCGCATGGAAGCGGCCTGAGGCGGCGACGCTGTCGTTCCAGGGAAAGGCGGCGATCGTCACCGGCGCCGGTCGCGGCATCGGTCAGGCGATCGCCCGGGCGCTGGCGCGGCAGGGCGCAGCCGTGGTCGTCAACGATTTCGGGGTCGACCCGAACGGCGGCTCGCCGAGCGCCGGACCGGCGGAGGAGACGGTGGCGCAAATCCTCGCCGAGGGCGGCCGCGCGGTCGCCCACGCGGGCTCGGTGGCCGCCGCGCCCGACGTGCGCGAGATGGTCGAGCTGTGCCTGCGCGAGTTCGACCGAGTGGACATCCTGGTGAACAATGCCGGGATCATCATCCGCAACCTGGTCATCGACACCACCGAGGCAGACTGGGACCGGCAGATCGACGTGCTCTTGAAGGGCAGTTTCCTGTGTGCGCGCGAGGTGGCCCCGCACATGATGGCCCAGGGATGGGGGCGGATCGTCAACCTGACCTCGGCGTCGGGCCTGCTCGGGCTTCCGGGATCGAACGCCTACACCGCGGCCAAGGCGGGCGTCATCGGCCTCACCCGGCTGCTGGCGCAGGAGCTCGCCTTCTACGGCATCACGGTCAACGCCGTGGCGCCGGGCGCCCATACCCGAATGGGCTCGGCCCATCCGCCGGCGGTGGATCGCGTACGGCGCGCCTATGGCCTGACCCGCGAGCAATTGCGTGGGGCCGTTCAGGCGGCGCGTGAGCCCGACGCGGTGGCGGCCGGGGTCGTCTATCTCGCGTCGGACGAGGCGAGCTACGTCAACGGCCAGGTGATCGGGGTGGCGGGCGACCGGCTGGACCTGTGGTCGCATCCGCAGATCGTGCGCTCGGCGTTCAACGGGGACCCCCTGACCTACGAAGCCGTGCGCCGGCGGTTCCGGGACTCGGTCGGCGCGGGCTTGTCGAACGTCGTGCCGCCCCTGCCGGACTGAGGCCGGTCCGTGCGCGCGGCGGCGACTAGCTGTGCGCCATCTCCGAGGCTTCGCGGCTCGCGAACTGCTGCGCAAGTTTCCAGAACCACTCCACCGGCGCCGGCTGCGGACCCGGCAGTTTCAGGAGGTGCACATGCATGGAGGCGTCGACCCCGATCAGCGGGCGTAGCACCATGTCCGGATAGCCCTGGTTCGGCTCCTGCATCTGGCCGCGCCACTTGTGGACGATGACGCAGATCCGTTTCCGGGCCGCGAAGTGCAGCAGCATGTTGTGCTGCGGCTCGTAGGCCTCGATCAGAACCGCGCCGGCGCGCTGCAGCACGGTGTTGGAATGCAGCAGGTAGGAGGTGCCCGAGAAAGCCGGCATCACCGCGACCTTCACCCCCGCCATCTGCTCCAGGGTGACCTGCCGGCAGTCGGCCAGCGGGTGTTCGCTGGGAATTGCCAGGAAAATCTGGCTGGATTCCAGCGGCAGGGCGACCAAGCCCGCCGGCTCGAACGGCACCATGGCGAAGGTCAGGTCAAGCTTGCCCTGGCGCAGTCGCTCGACCAGATGGTTCGAATAGCCGCCTTCCATGCGCAGGCGGATGGCCGGATGCCGAGCCGCGAACTGGTCGAGGATCTCGAACCGATCCGGGTAGCGCACCGTGGTGCTCATCGGCGAGCCGATGCGCAGGCGCGCGCGGATGTTGGCCCGCAAATCCCAGACCGAGCGGTCGAAATGCTTCAGCGCCCCGTCGATCTCCTTGGCGTAGTCGAGGAACTGCCCGCCCTCGCGGCTGAGCTGGACGTGGTGCGGAGCGCGGACGAACAGGGCGAAGCCGAGCTGGTCCTCGAGTTTCTTGATGAGCAGCGAAAGGCGAGGCTGCGAAACCCCGATCTCGTCGGCGGCCTTCGTGAACGACAGCTTCTCCGCTGTCGCGAGGAAGGGCTTCAGGAGACGGACATCGATGGACATGAGATTGGTCCGGCGGTCCCAGGCTTCGCGCCTATATCAACCTCGATATGGTAAGACGGGTGTCCAATCATGACAAGTTGGTCGCCTCGTCTAGCATTCCCTCAATATCGGCGAGCACTACCGGCCCGCGAGCGAGCCTGAGTTTTCAGGCTCAAAGCAGACGAGGTTCCGGCGGCCGATAAAGGGGGAAGCGATGGCCTATGGATACGGACGCGTAGCGACGTTGTTTGTGGGCGCAGCCGCCGTCGCGTTGCTGGCGGACACCGCCCGCGCGCAGAGCGCCGCGCCGCGCCCACCGGTCTTGGACCGCGCCGCGACGATCGAGGAACTCGTCGTCACCGCGCGGAAGGTGACCGAGAACCTGCAGGACGTGCCGATCTCGATGACCGCCATTTCGGCGGAGAAGCTGGATTTCGGCCGCATCTCCACCCAGGAGACGCTGAACAACATCTCGCCGAACGTGCAGGTGTGGAAGCCGGTCAACACCTCCAACAACTACAGCGTCTACATCCGCGGCGTCGGCCGGAATTCCAACTTCTTCAACGCCGAGTCGCCGGTCGCCATCTATGTGGACGACGTGGTCTTCCCCTACCAGGTCGGCCCGGTGGTCGACGTGGGCGGGCTGGAGCGGGTGGAGGTGCTGCGCGGACCGCAGGGCACCCTCTACGGCCGCAACGCCACGGTGGGCGCGGTGAAGTACGTGACCCAAAAGCCAAGTCTGACCGACGAGCTGACCAGCTATGGCTTTACGGCTGGCAAGTTCGGCCGCGCCGAGGGCCAAGTCTCTGAGAGCATCCCGGTGGTGAGCGGCGTATGGGCCGCCAAGGCCGATTTCGCGGTTCGCAACTACGACGGCTATGTGCACGACCTGACCACCGGCGGCCAGGTGAACGGCACCCACACCATGAATGGGCGCTTCTCCACCTTCTGGAAACCGGCTCCGGATCTCAATATCTACGCTTCCGTCGACGGCACTCACGCGAAGGACCCAATCGGCATCAACGTGCCGGTTGTGGTGGTCGGGACCAACGTGCAGCCGTTCTTCGGCAGCTGGTACACCACGGCCTCCAGCAACGCGCTGCCGCACGTCAACAATCTCGACACCTTGGGCGGCACCGTGCAGGCGGTGCTCGACTACCACGGCGTCACACTCAAGTCGGTGACCGCCTACCGGACCTTCCTGCAGGACTTCGTGCAGAACCCGCAGGGCCGCACCGACATCCCCTCGACGGGCCTAGAATCGAAGACCCACGACGGCACCTTCACCCAAGAGTTCCAGGCGACAGGGGGGCTGATGGACAGCCGGCTGACCTATGTGGCCGGCGTCTTCCTGCTCGACGGCGTCACCCAAAACCGGACCTCGCAGCCGCCGCTCGCCAACCGGCCGGTGTTCACCACCCGTCAGGCGGTGAAGAGCTATGCGGGCTACATCGACGGCACGGTGAAGATCCTGCCGCAGTGGAGCGTGTCGGCCGGCGTCCGCCAGACCCGCGACGAGAAGACCGCCCACCAGACCGAGACCTCGACCACCGTCAACTATGACGCGGGATCGAAGAAGCACTCGTGGCAATCGACGACATACCGGTTCAGCACGGACTACAAGATCACGTCCGACATCCTGGCCTACGCCAGCTACGGCACCGGCTTTAAGGGCGGCCAGCTGAACACCGTCCAGCCGACCTCGCTGGCGGCCGCCGACGTCTTCATTCCGCCAGAGACGGTGACGAACACTGAGGCCGGCCTGAAGACCGAATGGCTGGAGCATCGGCTGCGGGTGAACGTCGATTATTTCTGGACCAACTACAAGAATATGACCCAGGCGATCCTCGTGCCGGGCGGCGTCACGCAACTTGCCGTAGCGGATGCCAAAATCGACGGACTGGAGCTGGAGTTCACGGCCCGGCCCCTGCCGGATTGGTCGATCTCGGGCATCGTCGGGACCATGAACAGCCGCTACGTGAACGCGCAGCCCGGCAACCCGGTGTTCGGCCTGGCCGACCCGACCCTGCAGCACGCGCCGAAGCTGTCCTACCACCTGTGGACGGACTACACCTTCGACAGCCTGCCGATCCCCGGCTCGCTGACGGTGGGCGCCGACTATGCGTGGACCGACAAGACCTACGAGAGCATCAACCACTCGGCGGTCACGACCCAGAGCCCCTACGAGCTCCTGGGCTTCAAGGTGATCTACGTGCCCGCCGAGCACCACCAGATCATCCTGCAGGGCACCAACGTGACCAACACCGTCTGGTTCCTGCTGGGCTCCTCCAACAACGCCCGATTCATCGAACCGCCGTCGGAATTCAGCATCACCTACAAATACACGAGGTAGGAGCCCTTAGTGCCCGCAACGCGTGATCCCCGCACCCCCATCCACGACGTCGACTGGGCCGACGGGCGGATCACCGACGCGGCGATCAAATACATGCGCGGCCATGTGGGCCAGCCCTACCCGATGCCGAGTTGGCGCCGGCAAGTGACGGCCGAGTCGATCGAGCATTTCGCGCTGGGCCTCGGCGACGACAACCCGCTGTGGTGGGACGGCGCCTATGCCGAAGGCTCGGCGCTGGGCGCTCGGACCGCGCCACCCTGCTACCTCTACAACCACATCCGCGCCCCGCGGGTGCGGCCGGACCAGGGGATGAGTTCGGTGGAGCAATTCCTGCCGGGCGTGCTGGGCATACTGGCCGGCGAGACCTGGCGCTGGAACCGCCGAGTGCGGGTCGACGAGCGGCTTCGCGCCGAGGGCTGCCTGATCGACGTCACGGTGGAGGAGGCCAAGTTCGGCGGTCGCTCCGTCACCCAATACGAGCGCCACCAGTTCCTGGCCGAAGGCGACGAAGTGGTGGCCGAGTTGGACCACGTCATCAAGCGCTACGAGCGCGGCCAGACCCGCAGCCGCAAGACCTATATGGACCGGCCGCTGGCCAGCTATTCGGCGGACGACCGCGAGGGGTTCGAGCGGCAGTACGCGGCCGAGGCAGACCAGCGTCGCGGCGCCCGCACCCGCTATATCGAGGACCTGACGGTCGGCGACACGCTGGGGCCGATGCTCAAGGGCCCGCTGACCCTGACCAACATCGTCGGCTTCGTCTTGGGCGCCGGCAGCTCGTTCAACCCCACCAACCGCATGCTGCGGACCTTCGAGAAGCTGCACCCCGGCGCGATGATGATCCACCCGGACAACGGCACACTGGACACCGTCGAGGCGGCCCACTGGGACGAAGGTTTCGCCCGCGCCAGCGGCATGCCGGCGGCCTATGACCTGGGCATCGCGAGGACCAGCTGGTTCTCGCACCTGGTGACCGACTGGATGGGCGACGAGGGCCTCCTGCTCGAACTGGGCACGCGGATGACGCGGCCGAACCTGCTGGGCGACGCAACCTGGCTGACCGGCAAGGTCTCCGCGCTCGACCCAGCGTCCGGCGTGGCGACGCTGGAGCTCACGGCGACCAACCAGTTGCAGGAGACCACGGCGACCGCGCGTGCGGACGTGCGCCTGCCGCGGCGGGCCTGACAAGGATTTCTGGGATCGGCCTTCGCCACCGCGGAGGCCACGTGGAGGCGGCCGGATGGCGGACGACGTAGACTGGCGTGACGGCAAGATCACCGATGCCGGGATCGATTTCATGCGCTCGCGCCTGGGCAAGAAGCACCCGATCCCAACCTGGAACCGTGCAGTCACCAAGGACGGGATCGAACATTTCGCCCTGGGGATCGGCGACAACAATCCGCTGTGGTGGGAGGACGCCTACGCGCAGGCCTCGCCGCACGGCAAGCGGGTTGCGCCGCCCTGCTACCTCTACAGCCACACCCGCGCGCCGCGCATCAAGCCGGAACACGGCGGCCAGAGCGTCGAGGTCTATCTGCCCGGCGTGCTGGGCATCTGGGCCGGGGAGCACTGGCGCTGGAACCGGCTGCCGGCCGAGGGCGACGTGATCACCGGCCAGGCGGAGCTGGTGGACGTCAGCGTCGGCGAGGGCCGGTTTGGCGGCCGCACAGTGGCCCACGTCGAGCGGATCAGCCTGGTGACCGTGGAGGGAGAGGTCGTCGCCGAGGTCGACCACACCATCAAACGGTTCGAACGCAGCGAGACGCGCGAGCGGCGAACCTATCTCGACCGGCCTCTTGCCCGCTATTCGGCGGCCGACCGCAAGCGCTTCGCCGACCAGTACGAGGCCGAGGCCGCCGCGCGGCGCGGAGGCCGTGAGCGCTATGTGGAGGAGGTGCGGGTCGGGGAAACGCTCGGTCCGATGCTGAAGGGGCCGCTGACCATCACCAACATGGTGGGCTGGCTGCTCGGCGGGGGCAGCAACCTCAATCCGACCAACCGCATGCTGCACGAGTTCGGCAAGCTGCACCCCGGCGCCATGATGCTGCATCCCGAAACCGGCATTCTCGACACCATCGAGGCGCCGCACTGGGAGCCGGTGTTCGCCCAGGCGAGCGGCCTGCCCACCGGCTACGACATCGGCTGCATGCGGATCAGCTGGTTCTCGCACCTGGTCACCGACTGGATGGGCGACCACGGCCTGCTCACCGACCTGCAGACCAAGATCGTCAAGCCGAACCTGATGGGCGACGTCACCTGGCTGACCGGCGAGGTGACGGGCATTGAAGACGCCGCCGAGCGGTTGGTGAGCGTGCAACTGACCGCCACCAACCAGCTCGACGAGGTCACCGCCATCGGCTCGGCCAAGGTCAAACTCCCGCAAAGGATATCGTGACGCGATGAGTGATGTGATGTCGGCCGGCGCCGTCGGCCAGCGTTGGAAGCAGCGCCCGGAAGGGTCGAACTGGGGTGAGTTCGGGCCGGACGACCAGCTCGGCCGGCTGAACCTGATCACGCCCGAGGTGGTGAAGGCCGCTGTCGCCGAGGTGATCGAGGGGCACAGCTTCTGCCTGAGCCTGCCGCTCGACCTGCCCGGCGGCAATCAGTTCGATCGCCGCCATCCGCCGAGGCTCGCGCCCACCGGCACGGCCGACGACCCGCACATGCACCGCCACGCCGAAAGTGAGCGCTGGCCGAACGTCACGGACTACATCTGCGACGACGTGGTCACCATGGTGCTGCAGTATTCCACCCAGTGGGACAGCCTGTGCCACCACGGCTACCTGTTCGACGCGGACGGCGATGGCGTGGAGGAGCCGGTCTATTACAACGGCTGGCGGCCGCAGGAGATCTTCCGCGGGCCGGACGAGGAGCCCGAGAAGGGTGTCCGCCGCCTCGGCATAGAGAACATGGCGGTCAAAGGCATCCAGACCCGCGGCGTGATGTTCGACTTCCACCGCCACTTCGGGCCGGGTCGCCGGGCGGTGAGCTACGACGATCTGATGCAGGTGATCGAGGTCGACGCGATCGACGTGCGACGCGGCGACATGATGTGCCTGCACTCGGGCTATGCTCAGACGATCATCGAGATGGCCGGCCAGCCCGACCTCAGCCGGCTGCGGCTGCTGGGCGCAGAGCTCGACGGCCTCGACCAACGGCTGCTTCGCTGGATCGACGAGTCCGGGATCGTGGCCATCGCTGCCGACACCGTCGCGGTGGAGACCTTCCGCCGGCCGACCGGGGAGGGCCCGCGCAAGGCGCTGATGCCGCTGCACGAGCACTGCCTGTTCAAGCTCGGCATGCCGCTGGGCGAATACTGGTGGATGACGCCGCTGGCCGCGGCGCTGGCCGAACGCAAGCGGACCGCATTCCTGGTGACCGCCCCGCCGCTCCGTCTGCCCGGGGCCGTCGGCTCGCCGGTGACCCCGATCGCCACGATCTGACATGGGCCAGTCCGGGGCGGAGTACGGCAGGATCACCGACGCCGCCCTGGAGCGCGTGCGACGCGCGGTGGGCGTGCGTACGCCGGTGGCGGGCTGGAACCGCACCGTTAGCCGCGAGGGGATCGAGCACTTCGCGCTCGGCATCGGCGACGACAATCCGCTGTGGTGGGACGATGACTACGCCGCGGCTTCGCCGCTCGCCGGGCGGACCGCGCCCCCCTGTTACCTGCACAGCCACCTGCGCGGCCCGAAGTTGCAGCCCGAGCATGGCCGCTCCAACGTCTCGGCGCACCTGCCCGGCGTGTTCGCCCTGGTGGGTGCGGAGACCTGGCGCTGGCGCCGGCCCGTGCGGGTCGGCGAGACCCTGAGGGCGGAGAGCACACTGGCCGAGGTCTCCGAGCACCAGGGCCGGTTCGGCGGACGCACCATCCGCCAGCTGGAGCGCATCTCTGTGACCAGCGACGCCGGTGACGAGGTGGCCGAACTGGACCACGTCATCGACCGCTTCGAGCGTGACGAGACCCGGGCGCGGCGCACCTACCTGGACCGGCCGCTCGCCGTCTGGTCAGCGGCCGACTGGGCCCGGTTCGAAGGGCAATATGCCCAAGAGGCCGCCGCCCGGCGCGGCGCCGAGCCGCGGTTCATCGAGGAGGTGCAGAGCGGCGACGGACTGGCGCCGATGCTCAAGGGCCCGCTGACCCTGACCAACATCATCGGCTTCCTGCTCGGCATCGGCAGCCCGAACACGCCGGCCAACCGTACAGCCGCGCAGTTCTACGCCCGCGATCCGGACGCTCGCCTTGTCGAAGCCGGCCTCGTCGACACCATTGAGGCGCCGCACTGGGACGCGGCCCTGGCCCGGGCCAGCGGCCTGCCGAGCGGCTATGATTTTGCCCGCCAGCGGGCGAGCTGGTTCTCGCATCTGGTCACGGACTGGATGGGCGACGCAGGCTTTCTCACCGAACTGGAGTCGAAGATCACCCGTCCCAACCTGATCGGCGACGTCACCTGGCTGGCGGGTCGCGTCGTGGCCGTCGAGCCGGCCACGCGGTGCGTCACCCTGGCGCTCTCGGCCACCAACCAACTCGAGGAGATCACCGCCAAGGCGATGGCGCGGGTTCGCCTTCCGTCGCGCGGCGGGGACGCCGGGCCGTGACCCGGGAGGATTGGATGGAGCCGCCGGACTACCCGGCCACGATCGCCTCGCTTCTGCATCATGCGGTGGCGGCCCATGGCGAGCGCGAGTTCGTGGTCAGCGGCGAGGCGCGGACCACCTTCGCGCAGGCGGAGCGCGGTTCTGCCCAACTCGCCGCGCGGCTGCTGGCGGCCGGCATCGGCAAGGGGACCCGGGTCGGCATCCTGATGCCCAATACGCCCGACTGGGCGGTGGTCTTCCTCGCGGTGACCCGCATCGGCGCCCTGGCGGTGCTGATCTCCACCACCTATCAGCGCCGCGACCTGGCCCATGTGCTGCGCCACGGAGACATCGACACCCTGTTCATGGCCGGGAAGTTCCTGAACCACGACTATGTGGCGCGCCTGGAGGAGATTGCCCCCGAGCTGCGCGGGCAGGAGGGCGTGGGCGACCTGCGCTGCCCTTCGCTGCCGCTGCTGCGGCGGGTCTATGTGTGGGGCGCCTGGCCCGGCTGGGGTCGTTCGGCGGAGGAGCTTCTGGAATGGCGCCCGGCGGCGGGCGACGAACTGCTGCGGGCGGTGGAGGCGCAGGTCACCCCGGCCGACCTCTGCCTGGTCATCTACACCTCCGGCAGCACCGCGGCGCCTAAGGGCATCGTCCACGCCCACGGCCCGATCGTACGGCGGCCGCACATCGTGCGCGGCCAGAAGATGTACGAGGCCGACGACCGCCTCCTGCAGCTGGGTCCGTTCTGCTGGGTCGGCGGCGTGCTCTCGCTCCTGTGGGCCCTGGAGATCGGGCTCTGCGTCGTCTGTCCGCCCGATCCGAAGACCGAGACGGTGGTGGCGACCATCGCCCGCGAGAAACCGACGCGCATCCAAGCCCAGCCGGGTCAGATCAAGCTGCTGCGCGCCCATCCGGGCGTCGCGGCGATGGACCCGGCGACCGTGCGCTTCCTCGACGGTGAGCGCGGCGCGGATGGCGAGCTGATCGCGGAGGATCGTTTCTCCCGCGGCCTCGGGATGACCGAGACCGTGGCGATGCACAGCCTCGAATTGTGGGGCGAGATGGCGCCCGACAAGGTCGGCGCCTTCGGGCGCGGCGCACCGGACATCGAGCGCCGCATCCGCGATCCCGAGACCGGCGACTGGCTGGGACCGGACCGGGAAGGTGAGCTGTGGGTCCGTGGGCCCGGCGTGCTCAACGGCCTCTACAAAGAGGACCGCGCCGAGGTGTTCGACGCCGACGGTTTCTACCCGACGGGCGACCGCTGCCGTATCGACGCCGACGGGTTCCTCTATTTCCTCGGCCGCAGCGGCGAGATGATCAAGACAGGCGGCGCCAACGTCTCGCCCCGCGAGGTCGAAGCCGCGATCGAGGCCTATCCCGAAGTCGAGGAGGCCGGCGTCTTCGCCCTCCCCGGCGAGGGTCACGACCAGATGGTGGCTGCGGTGGTCATTGTGCGGCCCGGGACGAAGCTGTCACCCGACGACCTGCGGCAAAGGCTGCGCGGTGAGATCTCGGCCTTCAAGATCCCCAAGCTGGTGTTCGTCGAGACCTACGAGGCGACGCCGCGCACCCGCAGCGGCAAGCTGGACAAGCGGCAGTTCGCCAAGGCGGTCATCGCCGGCGAGCGCGGCCCCGCGGCGGTCGCATATCCGCCGCGCTGAAGGAGACGGCGACCATGGACACCATGCTGCCCAAGGACACCTTCAAGGACGCCGTCGTGCTGGTCACCGGCGGCGGCACGGGCCTGGGGCTCGCCATGTCGCTGGCCTTCGCGAGCCTGGGCGCCGGCGTGGTCGTGGCCAGCCGCAATCCGGCCCACCGCGAGCGCGGCCTCGAACTGATCCGCGAGCTGGGGGGTCCGGCGGCCGGAGTCGAGCTGGAGGTGCGCGAGGCGGCCTCGGTCGCCGCGGCCTTCGACGCGGCGGAGGCGGCGCTCGGCCCGGTGCGGGTGCTGGTCAACAACGCCGCCGCCAACTTCTTCGCCAAAGCCGAGGACATCACCGCCAACGGCTGGGACACCGTGGTCGACCGGGTGCTGAAGGGCGGGTTCCTGTGCAGTCGCGAGTTCGCTGCCCGGCGCATCGCCACGGGCCAGCCGGGCGCGATCCTCAACATCGTCAGCGCGCCGGGCTTCATGGGCGGCCCCGGCGTCGCCCATAGCGCCGCGGCCAAGGCCGGGATGATCAACCTGACGCGCACGCTCGCCGTCGAATGGGCGCCGCACGACATCCGGGTCAACGCCATTGCGCCCGGCACCTTCCTGCACGACGACGGCGACCCGGCGGTCCGCGCGGGCCGCCTTCACTGGGAGGACGCCCATCGCCGGATTCCGCTGGGTCGCACCGGCGAGCTGCAGGAACTGGGCTGGCTGGCGACCTATCTTTGCTCCACCTACGCGGGCTTCATGACCGGCCAGGTGATCGCGCTCGACGGAGGCGGCCACCTGCCGCGGACCGTCGCTCAGCCGGAGTTCACGCCGATCGCCGAACAGCTGCGGCGCGCCGACGCGGCGGCCTCCTAGCCGGCCGCCAGCATCTCGCGGAGCCGGGGCTTGTGCAGCTTGCCGCTGCCTGTGCGTGGCGCATCTTCGTGCGACATGGCGACAATCAGCTTGGGGATCTTGAACGAGGCGATCTCGCCGCGTAGCCCCGCCCGCAAGGCCTCGATGTCGATACTGGCCTCAGGCTTGGGCACGACAACCGCCGCCACGATCGGAGCGTGGCCGTCCCGGATCAGTTCGAAGACGCTGGCCTCCTGGACTTCGGGATAGGCCTCGATCGCCAACTCCACCTCGCGCGGCGCCACGTTGGCTCCGCTGACTTTGATCATCTCGCTGTTGCGACCGCTGAAGAAGAGCCAGCCCTCGGCGTCGATGCGGCAGAGGTCGCCGGTGTCGTAGAAGCCGTCGGCGTCGAACACCTCGTGGCGTTCCTTCTTGTAGAGCGCCGGGGTGATGTTCGGGCCGCGCACCCAGAGCACGCCCTCTTCGTCGACGCCCAGCCAGGCGCCGGTGGCGGGATTGCGGATGCGCCGCTCAATGTCCGGCACGCCGCGGCCGAAGGCTTCGATCTTGGCGGCCGGGACCTCGTCCTTGCGAGGCTCGGCGCTGTGCTGCCCGAAGGTCTCGGTCATGCCAAGCCCGCGCGAGGCCTGGTCCGACCGCGCGCCGGTCAGACGACTGTCCAGCAGGGCGAGCACCTCGGCGCCCGCCTCGCCGGCGGCGATCCTGGGATGCTCGCGCAGCTGCTTGATCATGCCGGGCTGCGCCGACAGGTCGGTGGGCTGGCCCTCGGCCATGGCGGTGACGATGTCGTCGATCTTCGGCGAGACCGGGCAGAGCATGCTCCCGCCCATCAGCAGCGACATGTTGAGGGTAATGAAGCCCGCCGCCCAGCAGAACGGCCCCACCACCAGGCTCCGGTCCTCGGCCGACGATTGGCGGATGTGGGACAGGATCTGCATGCGCCGCACGATCGCCCCGTGGGTGTGCAGGATGCCCTTCGGATCGGCGGTGCTGCCGGAGGTGTACATCAGCACCGCCAGGTCGGCCGGCGCGATGGTCGCCTCGATCTGCCGCAGCATGGCGTCGTCCAGGCGCGGGTCCTGCGTGGCGGCATCCAGACAGGCCTGAGGCGTCAGCGCCCAGGCGGGCAGCGGGCCCTCGCCCCAGACGATCACCTGGCGCAGATAGGGCAGCGCGGGCGTCAGCAGCGGACCCGCCGCGGCGTCCTGGCCGGCGAGGTCGGGCGCGATCTCCTCCAGCCGGGCCACATAGTCGTGGTTCAGGAAGCGGTGGGCGAGCAGCAGGGTGTGGACGTCGGCGTGCCGCAGCACCCAGGCCAGGTCCTTGCGCTGATACAGCGTCGACAGCAGCACGGCGATCGCCCCGACCCGGGTCACCGCGAGATAGCAGGTCAGCCACTCTGTGGTGTTGGGCATCAGAAGACCGACCCGGGTCCCCTTGCCGACGCCGCGCGCCACCAGCGCCTTGGCAAGCGCGCGCGAGTCCGAGTCTGCATCGGCGAAGGTCAGGGTCCGCGCACCGCAGGTCAGCAGCGGCCGTGGCCCATGGCGCGCCACCGCCTCGCCGAGCAGGCGTGGCAGGGTGGCCTCGTCGTCGGGCGGCCGCAGCCACGCTTCCCTGGTCACGATGTCCTTCCCCGTGCGTGGCGCCGCCTTGAAGGCCGGCGAGCGCCTTCACCTTTGCTAACCCAGGAGACGGGCCCCGGTCGATTCGCCTGGGCTGTGTGGATCATACCCGACCCGATATGCGCGGATCATAACCGCGGCGATATGGCGGGCGGCGAGAGGGCGCCGCGACAAGTGGCGCACGGCGGCGCTAGCTGGGGCTGCGGGCAAACATCGCGGGGGATTGCATATGGCCAGCGCGGAGCTCGGCGTCGGGGTGATCGGCACGGGCGTGGGCGCCAGGGTCCACGCGCCAGCGGTCGCGAACACGCCCGGCGCCCGGGTCGTGGCCCTGTGCGGCGGCGACGCGGAGCGTACCGGCGCACTGGCCCGCAAGCTTGGCGTGCCGCGCGCCACCGGCGACGTCCACGAGCTCGTCGCCATGCCCGAGGTCGACCTGGTCTGCGTGGCCTCGCCGCCGCACCTGCACCACGCGGCGGTGACGGCGGCGCTGGCGGCCGGCAAGCATGTGGTCTGCGAGAAGCCCTTCGCCCTCGACGCCGGCCAGGCCCGCGAGATGCTCGAGCTGGCCCGCGCACGCGGCGTGCGCCACGTCATGAACCACGAGTTCAGGCTCAGTCCGGCGCTGGTCGAGCTGCGCCGGCGGATGGCCGCGGGCGAGCTGGGGACGCTGCAGCAGGTGGTCTACACCGGGGCGGGGACCTTCGCCCGGACCCAGCAGGGTCGGCTCGGAGACTGGTGGTTCGACGCCGCGCGCGGCGGCGGCTGGCTGGGCGCGGCGGGCTCGCACCGCATCGACAGCTTCCGCTGGCTGTTCGGGGAGATCGAGGCGGTCGCCGCGACCCTGGAGACCCGCGTCCGCCACCCGACGACCCGCGATGGTCCTGTCGAGGCCACTGCCGATGACGGGTTCACCCTCTTGATGCGCTTCGCCGGCGGCGCGACGGGATGTTGCGTCAGCACGGCTGCGGCCGGCGCGGCCGGCCCGCCGGACCGCATGGTGGTGATGGGCGACGCCGGAACCCTGACGGTCGAGGGCGAGCGGCTGTTCGCGGGCGGCCCGGATGGAGGGCGGGAGATCGCGCTCAAGGCGCTGCAGGCGCTGCCGGGCGAAGACCGGGTGCAGACCCTGGTGCGACATTGGATGGGCGCCATCGTCGAGGCGGTTCGCGACGACGCTCCGCTGCGGCCCGACTTCGAGGATGGCTGGCGCTGCCAGTTGGTCATGGACGCCGCCCGGGAGGCGGCGCGTGACGGGCGATGGGTGCGGATCGCCGATGGGGGTTAGGCGCCCGCCTCACCACGGATCAGGGCCGCGGCGCGTTCGCCGATCATGATCGTCGGCGCGTTGGTCCCGGCCTTGGGGATCACCGGGATCACCGAGGCGTCGGCGATCCGCAGGCCTTCGACGCCGCGCACCCGAAGCTGTTCGTCGACGACGGCGTCATCGTCCAGCCCCATGCGCAGGGTGCCAACCGGGTGATAGGCGTGCGACGCGCTGCGGGCGATGCTCTGCGCCGTGGGCTCGGGGTCCTGGGCCCGGTCGATGACCTCCGCCATCGCCGACTGCGCCAGGATCGCCTTCACCCGAGCCAGCCCCCCCAGCAGGGCCGTCATGTCGCGCGGATCCTGGAAATAGCCCGTCGCGATGCGCGGCGCCTCCAGCGGATCGGCCGAGCGCAGCCGCACCTTGCCCCGGCTCCACGGCCGCGCGTTGCGCACGAACAGGCTGAAGCCGTGGGCGCGCGGCAGCATGCCGAGGCCAGAGCCAGGGGTCATCAGACCGGGTGTGAAGATCACGCCGATGTCAGGTCCCTCGGCTTGAGGCGAGCTGCGCAACAGGCCCCCCGCCGTCAGCACGCTGCGACCTAGCGCGCCCCGCCGCCTCAGAGCGTAGGCCGCCACCGCCTCGACGAGAGCTGTCGGCGCCAGCAGGCCGTAGGCGGTGATTGGTCGCCGGGTGGTGAAGCCAAGTTTCTGGCGGGTGTGGTTCTGCAGGTTGCCGCCCACCTCAGGGCGATCGAGCGCGACCGCGATCCCGAGCGCGCGCAGATCCTCCGCCGGTCCCAGGCCCGAGAGCATCAGCAGCCGTGGAGAATTGATCGCGCCGGCGCAGACCACCACCTCGCACCGGGCCGCCAGCTCCACCACCACGCCGCCGCGCAGCGCCTGAACCCCCACCGCGCGTCCACCCTCGAGCCGGACCTTGAGCGCCTGGGTCCCGGTCATCACCGTGAGGTTGGGGCGTTCTTCCGCCGGCCGCAGGTAGCCGTCCATCGTGCCGCTGCGCCGGCCGCGGCCGATCGAATAGTCAAAATAGCCGAAGCCCTCGGCCTCTTCGCCGTTCATGTCGTGCAGCCGCCGGTGGCCGGCGGCCGCGGTGGCCGCGAGGAACAGCTCGCAAGCCGGCGTCAAGGCGGCGCCCCGGCTGATTTCGATGCCGCCCGGCCGGGCCTCGGCGCGCTCGAAATAGGGACGCACCGCCTGGTAGCGCCAGTCCGGGCACGCCCAGGCCTCGAAGTCGTCGCGGTCGCCGCGCGAATAGAGCATGCCGTTGATCGCCGAACCGCCGCCCAGCACCCGGGCCTGAACAAACCTCAGGCTCCGTCCCGCGAGGCCCCGATCGGGGTCGGTGAGATAGCCCCACTGGTGCTGAGGCAGGCCGCTGGTGATGAAGTTCATTAGGGGAACGGACATGGCCGGATGGCGCGCGCGTCCGCCCGCTTCGAGCAGGCATACCGTCACCGCCGGGTCCGCGGAGAGCCGCGCGGCCACCACGCAGCCTGCCGTGCCGCCGCCGACGACCAGGTAATCGAAGGTCGAGCGGGCCGGCGAAGGATTCAGGAGGTCCTCTCCACGAGGTTCGCGCGCCGCCAGGCGCTGGGCGGTCAGTCTCCGCCGCCGCGCGGGAATGTCCATTCGCCCGAGCCGCGGACGCATATCGACTGCGCCATGTTCGAGCTTGCGTGCGGATCCTATGCGCGCCGCGTCCCGTGACCGGCCCCACGGCCGAGGGCAGACCTGAGATGAACCGCGCTTTGCCCGCCCAAATAATGGGCCCACCTGCAATTCATTCGAGCGTCTGCGCAATGTTACGGCAAAACGCGGGCCGACAAATCCTCTTACCTGCCTCCCTGAAACCCCATCCACCGCCTTGTACGTAGAAATAGGCGCCATCAGAGAAGACGCTTCCTTGCCATCCGTAGCGTTAGAACTGCGCAATTACCGGAGTCTGCATCCAGGCGTGCGGAGATTGCTCGACCTTCCGGCAATCTGACCCATTAAACTAGGTTCCCGCCACACATCGGTCACCCGTCATTGCCACGGGGAATTTCCCCGTTCTCATGGCCCCAAGAGCGAGCCGCGGAGAAATCCGAGCGCCCGCCAGGGGGACGCCCGCGAAGGAGCCGGACCATGGGCTCATGACGCGGGGGATAGATGCGCTTTTCTTCATATAGGCACCTGCTACTTGCCGGGATTTCGGGCTGCACGCTGGCCACGGCGGACGCGGCGCTGGCCGCAGGACCGGCCAGTGCTGTCGATGAGTTGATCGTGACGGGCACCCGATCCACCGCGCGCACCGTCACGACCAGCCTGGCGCCCATCGATGTGCTGTCGGCCTCGGTGATGGAGAAGAGCGGAAAGATCTCGACGCGTGATCTGATCTCCACCCTCATCCCATCGGCCAACACCTCAAATTCCGGCGCCGGCGCGAGCTTCGCGGTGAAGACCCTCTCTATCCGCGGGTTGGCGGGCGACCAGACGCTGGTGCTGGTCAACGGCAAACGGCGTCACAACACCTCGATCCTGTTCGTCAACGGCACCACACAGAACGGCCAGTCGCCGCCCGACCTCGACCTGATCCCTTCGCAGGGCATCGAGCACATCGAGGTGCTCCGCGACGGCGCCTCGGCTCAGTACGGCTCCGACGCGCTCGCGGGCGTCGTCAACATCATCCTGAAGAGCGGCGAAGGCGGCTCGGCCCAGATCATGACCGGCGCCACCGGCAAGGGTGACGGCGCGACGCTGCAGGGCTCCATCAACTATGGCTGGAAGCTGGCCGACAAGGGCTTCCTCAACTTCACCTTCGACGCCCAGACCACGACCCTGATCGATCGCGGCAAGCAGTCGATCAACACCGCCGTGCTCTATCCGCTGATCAACGGACAGCCCGATCCGCGCGAGCTGACGGCCGACCGCCACACCGCCCATCCGGGCGCGCCGGCGTCCCAGCTCTATGTGGCCAGCTTCAACGGCGAGTACGCCGTGAGCGATGCGGTGAAGCTCTACAGCTTCGGCACCATCTCGCGCCGCTATTCGGCGGCCTGGCTGACCTACCGGATCCCCAGCGCCGCCAACAACAACATGGCGGTCTATCCCAACGGCTACTCGCCGCGCCTCTTCCTGCATGACCGCGACTTCCAGGTCGCCTTGGGCGCCAAGGGCCAGGTCGCCGGCTTCAACTGGGACCTGTCGACCACCCCCGGCCAGAACGAAAACGTCTTCGACACCAACTCGCTGAACGCCTCGCTGGGCCCGGCCAGCCCCAGCTACTTCTATGCCGGGACGCTCAGGTTCAACGAGTGGACGACCAACCTCGACGTCAACCGCGAGTTCAATCTCGGCCTGTTCAGTCCGATGTTCGTCGCCGCCGGCCTGGAATACCGCCGAGACCAGTTCGAGATCGTCGCCGGCCAGCCGGAGTCCTACCTCATCGGGACCTATGTCGCGCCGGTCGGGCAGCCCAACGCCGGGGTGGTCACCCAGGGCGGGTCGCAGGGAGTCAGCGGCTTTTCACCCTTCGCGGCGGGCCGCTTCAAGCGACAGAACCAGAGCGCCTATATCGACATCGAACAGAAGTTGACCTCCAACCTCGAGGTCTCGGTCGCGGGGCGCTATGAGCACTATTCGGACTTCGGAGACACCGAGACCTACAAGGTCTCGGGGCGCTGGGAGCCCATCGAGAACTACGCGCTGCGCGGGACCATCTCCACCGGCTTCCGGGCGCCCTCGCTGCAGCAGGAGCATTACGGCTCGTCGAGCACCATCGGCGTTGTCCTGCCGCCCTCGACGGTGACCCAGCTCTATCCCGTGCAGCTCCTGCCGCCGGACAACCCCGCGGCGGCGGCGCTCGGCGCCAAACCCCTGCAGCCGGAGAAGTCGCAGACCTATTCCATCGGCGTGGTCGCGCGCCCGACCGCCAACCTGAACCTCACGCTCGACCTCTATGAGATCAAGATCAAGAACCGCATCCTGCAGACCGCGGTGCTGGGCCCGAGCGTCACCATCAGCAACCTGCTCCGGAACCTGGGCCTGAACCCGCAGCAGGCCGTGTTCTTCTATGCGAACGCCGCCGACACCACGACGCGGGGCGTGGACTTCGTGGGCGACTACCGCAGCGATTTCGGCGAGTGGGGCGAAGTCCACTGGACCGTGTCGGCCAACTACAACGAAAACAAGTTCGATCGCATCATCCCGCCGGCGTTCGGCTTCAACCTCATCGACCGGGTGCGGCAGGGCGACTTCACCGTCGGCCAGCCGAAGGACAAGGAGATCTTCTCCGCCGACTACACGCGGGGCCGGTTCGAGGCGACCGTGCGGATCACGCGCTACGGCAAGCTGATCCAGCGGAGCACCAACCCGCTGCTCGACGAGACCATATCGCCGGCCGGCCTCGCCGATGTGGATCTGAGCTATCAGGTCACACCCAAGCTGCGCGTGGCGATCGGCGCCAACAACATCACCAACGTCTATCCAGACGTCGTGCAACCCGCCAACCGGGGCGGCGCAAACCCCTTCACCTACTTCAACCAGTATTCGCCTTACGGCATCGCCGGCGGGTTCTACTATCTGAAGCTCAACGCCGAGTTCTGAGCCCGGCGTCCAACCACGGAACCCGCATGACCCATCCATCGCGTGGCGGCGTAGATCGCCGGCGCCTGCTCTCGCTGGGCGGCGCGGGCGTCGCTGCCGGCGCCATCCCTGCGGCCGCCGTCGCCGGGGCCAAGGCGAAGCACCGCGGAGCCAAGCTCCAGGTCTCGATCATCGAGGGGACCAATATCGCGGTTTCCGTCGCCCCGGACGGCAAGACCCTGGCCTTCGATCTCTTCGGCGTGATCTGGACCCTGCCGATCAACGGCGGCGCGGCCCGGCGGCTGACCGACGACCTTACCGATGGCGCCCAGCCGGACTGGTCGCCGGATGGCCGGCGGCTGGTCTTCCAATCCTACCGCGACGGGACCTTTCAAGTCTGGACGGTCAACGCCGACGGCTCGGGGCTCGCTCAGCACACGCACGGCCCGTTCGATTGCCGGGAGCCGCGCTTTTCGCCGGACGGCAAGACCGTCGCCTTCTCGTCCGACCGCAGCGGCCGCTACGCGATCCACGTCCTCGACCTGGGGTCCGGGGAGGTCCGGCTCTGGGCTAGCAGCGAGGGCGAGGCCTGCGAACCGGCCTGGTCGCCGGACGGGACCAAGATCGCCTTCGCCGTTGACCGCGCGCGGATCGAGGTTGTCGACGCCCAGGGCGTTCGCACCACGGGCCCCAGCGTCACGGCCTCCACGGACCGGATGGTTCCGGTGGAGCTGCACAGCCCGGCCTTCACGCCCGACGGGCGACACCTGGTGTATTCGGTGATCGACCACGGCCGAGCCGAGCTGCGCGGCCCGGCCGGCGCTCTGGTCACCGGGCAGGATGTCTTCCCCTTCCGCCCGGCCTGGCTGCCCAACGGCGACTTGATCTACGCCGCCGACGGCAAGATCCGGCGGCGGCCGAAGGCCGGCGGCCAAGCCACCGATATCGGTTTTTCGCTCAAGGTCCCGGTGGTGAAGCCGGCCTATGTGAAGCGCGGCCGCGACTTCGAGGGCGGGACGCCAAGGCCCGTGGTCGGCATCGGCAGCCCCGCGCTGTCGCCGGATGGCGGCCAGGTGGTGTTCCGCGCCCTCAACGGCCTTTGGCTGCTGACCCGCGGCGCCAAGGCGGCGCCTTTGGTGAAGGACGGCTTTTGGGTGTGCGATCCCGCCTGGTCGCCGGATGGACGGACCTTGGCCTATTCCACCGACCGGGGCGGCAAGCTCGACATCTGGCTGCGCGACATGGCCAGCGGAACGGAGCGCAACCTGACCCGCCACAAGGACGCGGCGCTGTCGGCGGCGTGGTCGCGAGATGGCAAGACCATCGCCTTCCTAGACCAGACGGGCTCGCTCCACACCGTGGACGTCGCCAGCGGTCAGATCAGCCAGGTGTTCGGGGCCATCTGGGAGCCGGGCAAGCCCACCTGGAGTCCGGATGGGCGAACCTTGGCCTTGGCGGCCTTCAAGCCCTATTCGAGCCGTTTCCGCGAGGGGCTCAGCGAGATCCTCACCGTGGACGTGGCCAGCGGCGCGGCGACCTACCAGGCGGTGTTGCCGCACAAGTCGCTGGGCACGCGTGGCGACGACGGCCCGGTCTGGTCGCCGGACGGGACGCGGCTGGCCTTTGTGTTCGCGAGCCGGCTGCATGTGGCGGAGGTGGACGCCAAGGGTCGCTTCAGGGGGCCGCCCAAGGCGCTCAACGACGAGGTCACCGACGCCCCGACCTGGAGCGGCGACAGCGGCAGCCTGCTCTATCTCAGCAACGGCAAGCTCCGCCTGATCGGCGCGGCCGGCGGCGCGCCGACCACCATCCCGCACGGGATCACCTGGGCGACCGCCAAGCCGAAAGGCCGGGTTGTGGTGCGCGCCGGCCGCCTCTGGCAGGGCCTGACGCCGGAGGTCCGCAGGGACGTGGACGTGGTGATCGTCGGCAATCGGATCGCCGATCTGCTGCCGGCCGGGTCGGCGGTTGGCGACGCCCGCGTGGTCGACGCCAGGGGCGCGACCGTCATCCCCGGCCTGGTGGAGATGCACGCCCATCGGCAGATGCAGGGCTACGGCTATGGCGACCGGGAGGGTCGGCTGTGGCTGTCGCTGGGCGTCACCACCACACGCTCGCCCGGCTCGCCCGCCTACCACATGGTCGAAGACCGCGAGGCGATCGATGCCGGCGCCCGCGTCGGGCCGCGCTACTTTGCGACCGGCGAGGCGATCGACGGGTCACGGATCTTCTACAATTTCATGCGCCCTGTGACGGAGCCGGGGCAGATGGCGCTCGAGCTCTCGCGCGCCAAGGCGCTGGGTTACGACCTCATCAAGTCCTACGTCCGCCAGCCGCTGCAGGCGCAGCGCGACGTCACCGCCTGGGCGCACGCCCACGGCATCCCGGTGACCTCGCACTACCATTATCCGGCGCTCGCCTTCGGGCTCGACGGCATGGAGCACATCGGAGCCACGGCGCGCACCGGCTATTCCCGCACCACCAGCGCGCTCGGCCTGAGCTACCAGGACGTCACCGCCCTGTTCGTGGCCAGCCAGGCGCGCCGCACTCCGACCCTGTTCACCGCGTCGGCCCTGTACGGCCAGGACCGCTCGCTGGTCGACGATCCGCGCATCGCAGCGCTCTATCCGCCCTGGGAGCTCGCCAAGCTCAAGCAGCGGGCGGAGCAGTCGGCCTCAGGCGACAACAGCGTCCCGCTCGCCGCGCTCGCGGGTCAGGTCGCGCATGTGAAGGCCATCCTGCGAGGCGGCGGGCGGGTGGTCACCGGCACCGACTCGCCCATCGACTTCAACGCCGTGAGCCTGCACATGAACCTGCGCGCCATGGTGAAGTATGGGCTCACGCCCTACGAGGCGCTCACCACGGCGACCCGGTACTCCGGGGAATATCTGGGTCAGCCCCTGGGCGTCATCGCAGCTGGCATGCTCGCCGACCTGGTCGTCACGAACGGCGATCCGCTTTCGCGCATCGAGGACGCGGCGGCCGTGCGTTACACCATCAAGAACGGAGAGGTCTTCGACCTGCCGACGATTCTCGGCCCCTTCGCGCAGATGAAGATCGCAGAGGCGGCGCCAGTCCACATGGGCGCGCGCCCGCCGCCCCCCGGCCTTTGGTGGCACGACGCAGCCTATGTCGAGGCGAGCCGCGCCGCCTGCTGCGTCGATCCCTTGTGCGCTGTCGCGCCAGGCGGGCGCCGGATCTTCCGGGCTATCGAGGTCTGACGGCAGGCCGCGGTCCGGAGTTCAGCGCAGGGCAAGGATCCGGAGGATCGGATCGACCAGTACGCGGTCTGCTGACGCGCGCTTCGACCGCTCGCCACGGCGCAGCTACAATAACTGGCCATCGTCGATCGTGATGATCGTGCCGGTGATGTACCTGGCCTTCGGCCCCGCCAACATCAGAACCGCATCGTCGAGGACATCGGCATCCATGACGCGGCGCCGCGGGAAGCCTTTGATTCGCCGCTGGCCACCTTCCGTCGCGAGCCAGGCGCCGTTGATCTCTGTCGCGATATAGCCAGGGGAGATCGCGTTCACGGCAATCCCCGAGCGGGCCCACTCGCGCGCGAGGCCCTTTGTCAGGGTTTGCACGGCGGCCTTGGAGGCGCCGTAAACGGACAGGCCGCCGAGCGGCGGCAGCAGGCCCAGTTTGATCCAGCTTTCCTGGAAGAAGGCGGTCTCCGAGGCGATGCGGAAATCGCACATCAGGGCCAGTTCGCATCCGACGGTGACGGCCGCGCCGTTGATCGCGGCGAGGGTGGGCTTCGGACAGTGATAGAGGCTGCGGGCCGCGCCCTGGAAGCTGCGATAGACCCTGTCCTTGACCGCCAGCGCCGGCGTCGTCGCGAGCTCCTGCAGAAAGGAGAACTCGGCGCCGGTGACGAAGTGCCTACCCGTCGAGGTCAGCACCAGGGCGGCGACGTCCGCGTCATCGATGAGCGCCTCAACCGCATGGCGAATCTCGTCCATGGTCTCGGCGCGGACGGAGTTGTTGGCGCCGGGTCTGTGGATGGCGATGGTCCCGACCCTGTTCTCGCGTCCGACGACGATATCCGAATAGGCCATGGCTCAGGTCTCCCGAAGGCGCCGCCCGGATATCGTCCCGAAGACGCTTCGAGCGGCGGGTAGCCGGCCAATCCCGCCTGGGCGGGTTTGCCTTTGATGGGTCACCTAGGGAATCCGGCCCCGGCGCTTCAATATCGATTATGGCGCTTTCGATATCGGATTGGCCGAGCTGGAAGGCCCGCGCCGAGCGGCCTGTCGAAGGAAGCGGCGTCCTCGAGGGCCAAGGCGGGGCCGACCCGTCCGCCAGCTGACGGCGACCGATCCAAGGCCTCCATGCTAAGGCGTTCGCCGTGCATGGGATGGTGCGGGCGGTCGGGGTCGAACCGACACTCCTTTCGGAACCGGATTTTGAGTCCGGCGCGTCTGCCAATTCCGCCACGCCCGCGTTGATTTTGCTCGTGTAATCGGCGTCAAAGAACGCGTCTACACAGCACTTGCACATAAAGTCTGATTGTGGGACTCCGCGCTGAATTCATTGAGGAAAATTCTTCAATATTCGCACAGTCACGCCTGCTTTTGAGTCTGCCGCGTCTACCATTTCGCCACTGGGGCCCAGGTCCGGGAACCGGGCGCGGGCACCATAGTCATGGGCGGCGCCGGGTCAACGCGGTCGGCCGGACGGATGCCGCCAAACGGTTGACCGCGCAGGCGACGCGCCCCGTAAGGAGGGCGTGACCTCCGCCGTCTCATCCCCCCTCGTGCGCGTCGAGCGCGCGGCCCTGGGCATTGCGCTCCGGATCGCGGCCATGGCCTGCTTCGCCTTCCTGTCGGCGATCGTGAAGTGGAGCGGCGAGCGCGGCGTCCCGACCTTCGAGATCGTGTTCTTCCGCAACGCCTTCGCCTTCATCCCCCTTGGCCTCTACATCTGGCGCACCACCGGCTTCTCGGTGATCAAGACTCGCCGGCCGCTCGGCCACCTGACCCGCTCCGGCATCGGCCTGATCGCCATGACCTGCGGCTTCTCGGCGGTGCAGCGGCTGCCGCTTACCGACGCCACCGCCTTCCAGTTCGCCGCGCCGCTGTTCATGACCGCCTTCTCGGCGATGATCCTCGGCGAGCGGGTCGGCCGCCACCGCTGGGGCGCGGTGTTGGTGGGTTTCGTGGGCGTGCTGATCATGACCCGGCCCAGCGGCCACATGAACCTGGTGGGCGTGGCCCTGGCGCTGGGCGGGGCGGTGGGCGCGGCCGGGGCCAACGTCGCCATCCGCCAGATGGCCGACACCGAGCGCGGCGCGACCATCGTCTTCTATTTCACGCTGGGCGGGACCCTGCTGGGCCTGGCGGGCTCGCTGTTCCATTGGGTGACGCCCGATCCCAAGACGCTCGCCGTGCTGATCTTCGGCGGGCTGGTGGGCGGGGTGGGCCAGCTGCTGCTCACCCAGGCGGTGAGCGTGGCGCCGGTGGGCGTGGTGGCGCCGTTCGACTATACCCAGCTGCTCTGGGCGACCGGCTTGGGCTTCCTGATCTGGGGCGAGCTGCCGCATCCGGCGACGCTGGCCGGCGCGCTGGTGGTGGCCGCCAGCGGCGTCTACATCCTGCACCGCGAGATCCGCCGCTTCCGAGCACGATCGGCTGTCGGCGCCGAGGCCCCGCGTTGACAGGCCCTGCCATGAGGAGGAGTCTCGCGGAGAACGCCGGTACGCGACGACGCCTCGCCGCCGCGCCGGCTGCAGGGAGAGATCGCATGACGCGGTTGATCGCAGGCCTGGCGGTTCTCGCCATCGCAACCGTCGCCGCCGGCGCCGCCCAGGCGTCCGTCACCGTGATCGGCGGCGGCCTGGCGGAAGCCTGCTCCAAGGCCGCCATGGCCGGCGGCTCGGCCCCGCGCTCGGAGGCGCTCTGCACCCAGGCGCTCAGCGAGGAGATGCTCAGCCCGCGCGACAAGGCCGGCACCTTCGTCAACCGCGGCATCCTGAAGATGCGGCGCGGCGAGATGGGCCCGGCGCTGAAGGACTTCAACGACGCGGCGCGTTACGAGCCCAGGCTCGGCGAGATCTATGTCAACCGCGGCGCCGCCCTGATCGGCCAGCATCGCTTCGCCGATGGGATGGCGGACCTCAACAAGGGCCTGGCCCTGGGCGTCGAGGAGCCGGCCAAGGCCTATTACAACCGGGCCATCGCCTATGAGGGCCTGGACGACGTGAAGTCGGCCTATTTCGACTACCAGAAGGCCGTCGAGCTCAGCCCAGCCTGGGCGGCGCCGAAGCAGGAGCTGACCCGCTTCCATGTGGCCCGATCTGAGTAGTTCCGCGTAGCGCCGGCGCGGCGCCGGCCCCATCTAACCAGGACCCAGAAAGGTCCTCCCATGCGTGTTCTTATCGTTCCCGCCCTCCTCGCCGCCGCCAGCCTGGCGGCTCCCGCCTCGGCCCAGCTCCTGACGCTGCCCTCGGTGGGCAGTCCGCAGTACGCCGAGACGCTGGCGCAGCAGGAGATGGCCCGCCAGCAGCTGATCCAGCAGCAGAACCAGATCATGGCCCTGGAGGCGCAGATCCGCACCCAGCAGGGTCTCGCCGACGTGCAGGCGATGGCGGTGTCGCCCCGCCTGACGCCGCCGAACGTCAGCAGCGGCCGCGCCCTGCCGCACATCGACACCAGCCGGCTGGCCTCGATGCCCGACAGCGCGCTCGCCGACTCCAACCGCAAGGTGCTCGACGCGGCCGGCGCGCCGCGCTGAACGCCGCGGTCCCAGCGGCCGGCGACACCTTCGGGGCGGCGAAGCTCTAGGCGGGAATCGTCGGGATCGGCTCCATCCCCAGGCACACCGCCACGCAGCGGCGGGCCAGCAAATCGCCCGGATCGATGAACTCGACCGAAAGGTCGCCGGGCGCCAGCACCAGCGGCACCTCGGTGCAGCCGGCCAGCACCACCTCGGCGCCGTCGGCGATCAGGCTGTCGGCCAGCGCCACCATGGCGGCCTTCACCTCCGGCCCGGTGTCGCCGGCCTTGATCCGGTAGAGCACCTGCATGAACTCCTCCTGGCCCTCCGGCGAGAGGCCGACGAGCCCCATGGCCTGGGCGGCCAGATACTCGCGGTAGAGCTTCAGCGCGCCCTTGGTGCCGAGCACGCCGGCCCGCGCCGCGCCGGAGCTGGCGGCGGCCTGGGCGCCGGTTTCGATCAGGTCGATCAGCGGCAGGCCCGAGGCCCGTTGGATCAGGCCGGCGTGGGCGTGGGCGGTGTTGCAGGCGATGGCCAGCACCTCGGCGCCGGCGCCGCGTAGCGCGCCGGCCATCTCGGCCAGCACCGCCCCCGCGCCGGAGCCCGGCACATTGCGGTCGGGCACCTTGGGATTGATGTCGACCAGCACCCGCAGGTGGTCCTGGTCGCTCTCGGCCGGGGTGTAGGCCTGCAGCCGCGTCAGGAAGTCCAGCGTCGCGGCCGGCCCCATGCCGCCCAGCACGCCCAGCGTCAGCGGCTCTTTCACAGGTGGCCCTCCATCACGCTCTGGTAGCCGAACAGGCCCTGGGCGCCGCCGGTGTGCAGGAAGACCACGGTCTCGCCGTCGAAGCGGCCCAGCGCCGAGAGCGCGATCAAGCCCTTCATGGCCTTGCCGGTATAGACCGGGTCCAAGAGTAGGCCGTCGGTGCGGGCGCAGAGCTTCAGCGCCTCGATCACCGCCTGATCCACCAGGCCGTAGCCCTCGCCGACGTAGTCGCAATCGGCGACCACCAGGTCGCGGGTGACGCGGTCCTTGTGGCCCAGCAGGTCGGCGGTCTCGACGGCCAGCTTGAAGACGTTGGCCTCCTGCACCTCCTTGGGCGCGCGGACGCCGATGCCCAGCACGGGGATGTCGGCGCCCATCACCGCCAGGCCGGCGACCAGGCCCGCATGGGTGCCGGCGCTGCCGGTGGCGGTGACGATGCGGTCGATCTCGAGGCCCGCCTCGTTGGCCTGGTTCACCAGCTCCAGGGCGCATTCCACATAGCCCAGCGCGCCGATGACGTTAGAGCCGCCGCCCGGGATGACGTAGGGCCGGCCGCCGCGCGCAGCGACTTCGGCGGCTGCCTCGGCCAGCGCCTGGTTCATGTCGGTCCCGCCAGGCACGCTGCGGATCTTCGCGCCCAAGAGCTCGTCGAGCAGCACATTGCCGGAGTGGTTGTAGTCGTGGGCGTTGGAGCCGGTGCGCTGCTCCAGGATGACCTCGCAGGCCAGGCCGAACATCGCCGCGGCCGCCGCGGTCTGGCGCACGTGGTTCGACTGCACTGCGCCCTGGGTGATCAGGGTGTCGGCGTCATTGGCGAACGCATCGCCCAGCAGGTACTCGAGCTTGCGGGTCTTGTTGCCGCCGCCGGCCAGCCCGGTGCAATCGTCGCGCTTGACCCACAGCTCCGGCCCCCCGCCGGGCGAGACAGCCAGCGCCGCCGTCAGCCGCGGCAACGGCTCCAGCGGCGTGGGCAGGTGGGCGAAGCGGACGGGATTGAAGCGGGCGAGGTGCATGCCCTCGCCCTAGCACTCAAATGCGGCGCATTCCAATCGGGGAAGGCCTCTTGGCGGTCGCGCAGCCGGACGCAAAAGCGGTTCCCACTTTGGCTGGCTGTCGCTCCGGCTACGGCCGCAGCCGCGGCGGCAGGGCGGCGATCTCGGCCGGCGTCATCGGCGAGATCGACGAGACGATGCAGCGGTTGGTGAAGCCGCCGGTGTTGACGCCCACATCCAGGTCGATCGGGTGGCAGACGTTGTTCGAGCCCGGCGGATTCTGGATGACGATCGGATCCGACGAGGTCGCGCCGGCGAAACAGGCGTTGCTGGTCTCCACCCGATAGACCATCCGGCCGCCCACGTTGACGAACAGGGTGTGGTCGTCGGCCACCGTGTGGTTGCGGATGTCGCGGGTGTAGAAACAGGCCGGCGCCACGGCCACGGTCGGCACGGCGTAGACCACCGCGGCGGGCGGCGGCGGGGCGTAGGCGTATTCGTCGGCGCAGGCCGCCAGGGTCGTCGCGGCTCCCAAAGCGCCAATCAGGACGAGGATACTCTTGGGCGTCTTCATGGGCGTATCTCCTGCTGACCGCCCAACCTACCACGCCCGCGCTTGTTCCGCCGGAACCCCGAAATGTGGCTGGCGCGGGCGGCCCCAGGAGCCTAACTTCGCAGCCTCCTCGGGGCGCCGCGACGAAGCGGCTGAGAGGCGGGTGATCCCCGCAACCCGTCGAACCTGATCCGGGTCATGCCGGCGAAGGGAAGGGAAACGAGCTCCCCACCCAACGCCCCCGTTCTTCGTTGGCATGCTCCGTCTATGTTGGAGCGCGCCATGAACAAGCCCACCGGCAAGCTGGACCCCGCCGCCATCCCGACCGGCGAGCGCCCGGGATCGAAGAAGGTCTATCAGCCCGGCGTGCTGTGGCCCGACATCCGCGTGCCGTTCCGCGAGATCGCGGTGCACCCGAGCGCGGGCGAGCCGGCGCTGACCCTCTACGACTCATCCGGCCCCTACACCGAGCCGACGGCCGTCATCGACATCGAGCAGGGCCTCTCCAAGGTGCGCGAGCCCTGGGTGGTGTCGCGCGGCGACGTGGAGATCGTGCAAGACCCCCGCGAGGTGAAGCCGGAGGACAACGGCTTTGCGGCCGGCGCGGGCCTGGCCCCGCAGTTCACCGCGCCGCGGCGGGTCTATCGCGCGCGGGCCGGCGCGGCGGTCACCCAGCTGGACTACGCCCGTCGCGGGGTGATCACCCCCGAGATGGAATATGTCGCCATCCGCGAGAACCTGCGCCGCCAGGAGGGCGACCCGGCAATCCGCGACGGCGAGGGCTTCGGGGCGGTGATCCCCGACTTCTGCACGCCGGAGTTCGTGCGCGACGAGGTGGCCCGCGGCCGGGCCATCATCCCGGCCAACATCAACCACACCGAGCTGGAGCCGATGGCCATCGGCCGCAACTTCCTGGTCAAGATCAACGCCAACATCGGCAACTCGGCGGTGCTGTCGACGGTCGCCGACGAGGTCGACAAGATGGTCTGGTCCATAAGGTGGGGCGCGGACACGGTCATGGACCTGTCGACCGGCCGCAACATCCACAACATCCGCGACTGGATCATCAGGAACGCGCCGATCCCGATCGGCACGGTGCCGATCTACCAGGCCCTGGAGAAGGTCAACGGCGTCGCCGAGGACCTGAACTGGGAGGTGTTCCGCGACACCCTGATCGAGCAGGCCGAGCAGGGCGTGGACTACTTCACCATCCACGCCGGCGTGCGGCTGCCGTTCATTCCCCTGACGGCGAAGCGGACGACGGGGATCGTGTCACGCGGCGGCTCGATCATGGCCAAGTGGTGCCTGGCCCACCACCGCGAGAACTTCCTCTACGAGCGGTTCGAGGACATCTGCGAGATCATGCGGGCCTATGACGTCTCGTTCTCGCTGGGCGACGGCCTGCGCCCCGGCTGCATCGCCGACGCCAACGACGAAGCGCAGTTCGCCGAGCTGCGCACCCTGGGCGAACTGACCAAGGTGGCCTGGAAGCACAATGTGCAGGTGATGATCGAGGGCCCTGGCCATGTGCCGATGCACAAGATCAAGGCCAACATGGACGAGCAGCTGAAGCACTGCCACGAGGCGCCGTTCTACACGCTCGGCCCGCTGACCACCGACGTGGCGCCCGGCTACGACCACATCACCTCGGCCATCGGGGCGGCGATGATCGGCTGGTTCGGCACCGCCATGCTCTGCTACGTGACCCCCAAGGAGCACCTGGGGCTCCCCGACCGGGAGGACGTCAAGCAGGGGGTGATCGCCTACAAGATCGCCGCCCACGCCGCCGACCTCGCCAAGGGCCATCCCACGGCGCGCGCCTGGGACGACGCGGTCTCCCGCGCCCGGTTCGAGTTCCGCTGGGAGGACCAGTTCAACCTGGGGCTCGATCCCGAGACGGCGCGGGAATACCATGACGAGAGCCTGCCGAAGGAGGCCATGAAGACCGCGCACTTCTGCTCGATGTGCGGCCCGAAGTTCTGTTCGATGAAGATCAGCCAGGACATCCGCGCCGCGGCCAGCGCCCAGAACGACGTGGCGGAAGGCCTGGCCGAGATGGCGCAGAAGTTCCGCGACGGCGGCGGCGAGATCCAGGTGAAGCTCGACTGAGTTGAGCCCTCAGGGGGGCTGGGCTTCGCATATGCAAGTCCTCCCCCGCAGGGGAGCGCCTTCCGGGCGTCACGGCGGTGGCATGGACGCCGGCCGTCCGCGCAAGCGGAAGAACTTGGGTAGATCAGTCGTCCGAGCGCGCGCGGCGGCGGGTCTTGTTCTCGACCGCAGCCGGGGCCGGCCACACCCGGACCGACACCGCCACGGTGATCGAGCCCAGCACGGAGGCCACGGCGCCCGCCCATTGGACGGCGTTCATGC
>JAQGIV010000101.1 GCA_028290945.1 Phenylobacterium sp.
GTGCCCTATTCGCCGGCCACCGGCCTGCCGATCGAGAGCCAGACGGTCAGCCAGATGGTCGACAAGCTATCGGCGCTGGACGAGGGGTCGCGAATCTACCTGCTGGCGCCCGTGGTGCGCGGCCGCAAGGGCGAGTACCGCAAGGAGATCGCCGAGTGGCAGAAGGCCGGCTTCCAGCGGCTGAAGATCGACGGCGAGTTCTATCCCATCGAGGACGCCCCCGCCCTCGACAAGAAGTTCAAGCACGACATCGACATCGTGGTCGACCGGCTGGTCACCAAGCCCGGCCTGGAAAGCCGCTATGCCGACAGCCTGGAGACGGCGCTGCGGCTGGCCGACGGCATCGCGGTGGCCGAATGGGCCGACAAGGACCCCACCGAGCAAGAGCCCCGCCGGCTGATCTTCTCCGAGAAGTTCGCCTGCCCGGTCTCCGGCTTCACCATCAGCGAGATCGAGCCCCGGCTGTTCTCGTTCAACAATCCCTACGGCGCCTGCCCGGTGTGCGACGGCCTGGGCGCCAAGCTGGCGTTCGACGCCGACATGGTCGTGCCAGACAAGGAGAAGACCCTGCACAAGGGGGCTGTTGCGCCCTGGTCGCGCGGCCCCTCGCCGCTCTACACCCAGACCCTGCAGGCGCTGGCGCGCCACTACGGCTTCTCCATGGACGAGCCGTGGTGGAAGCTGCCCGACCAGGCCCGGCAGGTGGTGCTGCACGGCTCCGGCGACGAGAAGATCCGCTTCATCTACGACGACAACGCCCGGCGCTATGAGGTCAACAAGACCTTCGAGGGCGTGCTGCCGAACCTCGAGCGCCGCTGGCGCGAGACGGACTCGTCGTGGGTGCGCGAGGAGCTCGGCCGCTTCCAGTCGGAGACGCCCTGCGAGGCCTGCGGCGGCTACCGGCTGAAGCCCGAAGCCCTGGCCGTGAAGATCGACGGCAAGCACATCGGCGAGGTCTCCGTCCTCTCCATCAAGCACGCCCGCGAGTGGTTCGACGAGCTGTCGCAGGATCGGCTCTCCGACAAGCAGATGGAGATCGCCCGGCGCATCCTGAAGGAGATCACCGACCGGCTGCGGTTCCTGGTGGACGTCGGCCTCGACTACCTGAACCTGTCGCGCGGCTCCGGCTCGCTCTCCGGCGGCGAGAGCCAGCGCATCCGGCTGGCCAGCCAGATCGGCTCGGGCCTGACCGGCGTGCTCTATGTGCTCGACGAGCCGTCCATCGGCCTGCACCAGCGCGACAACAGCCGCCTGCTGCACAGCCTCCGAGGCCTGCGCGACCTCGGCAACTCGGTGCTGGTGGTGGAGCACGACGAGGAGGCGATCCTCACCGCCGACTATGTCATCGACATGGGCCCGGCGGCCGGCGTGCACGGCGGGGAGATCATCGCCCAGGGGCTGCCGGCCGACATCATGGCCGAGCCGAGGAGCCTGACCGGCCAGTACCTGTCCGGCGCCCGGGCGATCGAGGTGCCGCAGCAGCGCCGGCCGATCTCCAAGACGAAGGTGGTGCGGGTCATCGGCGCCACCGGCAACAACCTGAAGAGCGTCACCGGCGAGATCCCGGTGGGGACGTTCAGCTGCGTCACCGGCGTGTCGGGCGGCGGCAAGTCGACCTTCACCATCGAGACCCTCTACAAGGCCGCCGCGCGGCGGCTGCACAACGCCTCCGACGCGCCCGCCCCGCACGAGCGGATCGAGGGGCTGGAGAACTTCGACAAGGTCATCGACATCGACCAGTCGCCGATCGGGCGCACGCCGCGATCCAACCCGGCCACCTACACCGGCGCGTTCCAGCCCATCCGCGACTGGTTCGCGGGCCTGCCGGAGTCCAAGGCGCGCGGCTACGGGCCGGGGCGGTTCAGCTTCAACGTCAAGGGCGGCCGCTGCGAGGCCTGCCAGGGCGACGGCCTGATCAAGATCGAGATGCACTTCCTGCCCGACGTCTACGTCACCTGCGACGTCTGCCACGGCCGGCGCTACAACCGCGAGACGCTGGAGGTGCTGTTCAAGGGCAAGTCCATCGCCGACGTGCTGGACATGACGGTCGAGGAGGCCGCCGAGTTCTTCAAGGCCGTGCCGGTGCTGCGCGAGAAGATGCAGACCCTGAAGCGCGTGGGCCTGGGCTACGTGAAGGTCGGCCAGTCCTCGACCACGCTCTCGGGCGGCGAGGCGCAGCGGGTGAAGCTGTCGAAGGAGCTGTCGCGGCGGGCCACCGGCAAGACCCTCTACATCCTCGACGAGCCGACCACCGGCCTGCACTTCGAGGACGTGCGCAAGCTGCTTGAGGTGCTCCACGAGCTGGTCGACCAGGGCAACACGGTGGTGGTCATCGAGCACAACCTCGACGTGGTGAAGACCGCCGACTGGATCCTCGACTTCGGCCCCGAAGGCGGCGACGGCGGCGGCGAGATCGTGGCCTCCGGTACGCCCGAACAGGTCGCGGCCAATCCGAAGAGCTGGACCGGCCGATACCTGGCGGACCTGCTGGAACGCCACCGCCAGCGGGCCGGGACGGCGCGGAAGCGGGCGTGATTGCGCGTCCATTGAATTCCAGCCAAGTTCTCCTGGGGGGAACATATGGCTCGACAAGCTCGCGCTAAGGCAGCGGCCAAGACGTTACAAATGCCGGAGGATATTCGGGAAGACGTAGCGACGGTGCGCCCAAAGTCGCTCGTATTCATCAGCCACGACAGTCGAGACGCAGATCTCGCCGAGGCGTTCGGCAACCTGCTCTCTGACATCAGTGGCGGAACACTCAAGTCGTTCCGCTCATCGGACAAGCGCGGTGCTAATGGTATCGAGTTTGGCGCGGAGTGGTATGCGGCAATCATGTCGCAGATCGACGAAGCGACTGACGTCGTTGCTCTCCTGACTCCTCAAAGTCTCGATAGGCCGTGGATTTTGTACGAGGCCGGGGTCGCAAAGGGGAAACTGGAAACGACCGTGTTTGGTGTCGCACTCGGCGTACCGCTCGACCGAGTCAGTACGGGCCCCTTCGGCCAGTTTCAAAATTGTGATGACGACGAAGACTCGCTGACGAAGCTCATGATGCAGCTCCTGCAGCGCAATCCCGATGCCGCACCTCGCGAACAGGCAGTCAGGACGCAAGTAAAGATATTTCGAGAGGCCGTAGCGACAATCCTGAAGAGCCGCGGCGAAGTCGCCAAATCACCACCAAGCGACGAACAAAACGCTGCGAAGCTGTTCGAGGAAGTGAAAGCGATGGTGCGTGAACTTCCTGAACGGATGGAGATCTCTCGCCCCGGCAGCTCGCGGAAGCGGTCACGCCGACGGATGTTCCACCTCCCCTCGATGATGTTCGACGAGCTTCTGTCCCAGCAGCGTCGGCCGCCAAACGAGGGAGGCGCTGCGCTCGCTTGGCTTCTAACAATCTCGGCCTTTAAGGAAGATGCGCCATGGGCCTTCGATCTTGGGCAGGAGTTATATCGAGCGCTGAAAGCGGGCAACGCCGCCACGATCAAGCGAGAACTTGAACTCTATGAAGAGTTTTTAGTTACCGTCAGTCGATCGAGCGCGATTAGAGAGATGTTTGCGTACGATGATGAATCATATGATCTCATTTATCAGATTCCGGAGATACTCGGTCAGACGATCCATCACCTGAAAGCTATCTATAAAGCTGGTGGCCTAACAAAAAGGTCTTTGAAAACTAGTCCCATGAGAATTACCGCCGTCTAGTCCGCCGTCGCATCCCCCCCCCCTTTTTTCCTAAGGAGTAGGGATGATTTGGAGTCCCCATGATCCTGTACGGCGCGCCCAATCCGGCTCCCAATCCGCGGCGGGTGCGGATTTTCCTGGCGGAGAAGGGGATCGAGCTGCCCGAGACGCCGCTGAGCCTCATGCAGCGCGAGCACAAGAGCGACGCGCACAAGGCGCGCAACTCGCTGGGCCAGGTGCCGACCCTGGTGCTCGACGACGGCACGGCCATCTCGGAGACCGTCGCCATCTGCCGCTACTTCGAGGAGACGCAGGCCGATCCGCCGCTGTTCGGGACGGGCGCGGCCGGCAAGGCCCTGGTCGACATGTGGGTGCGCCGGATCGAGTTCCAGGTCATGCAGCCGGTGGGCAATTTCTGGCGCCACGCCCATCCGCGGACGGCCGCCCTGCTGACCCAGTACAAGGACTTCGGCGAGGCCAACCGGGCGACCTATGCCGGCGGGCTGAAGTGGCTGGACCGTGAGCTGGCGGACCGCCCGTTCATCGCCGGCGACAGCTATTCCATGGCCGACATCTGTGCGCTGAGCACCGTCGACTTCGCCGGCTGGATCGGCCTGGAGGTCCCCGAGGAACTGTCGAACGTGAAGGCCTGGCACGCCCGCGTCTCGGCGCGGCCGAGCGCGGCGGCCTAGGCGGGCTCGCCCCGCAGCGCCTCATAGGCCGCCACCCACGGCGCCAGCAGCAGGACCGCGGCGACCGGGGTCAAGGCCAGCTCGGCCGCCAGTTCGACGAGGTAGACGCCCGGGTGGCTCTTCAGCGCCTCGGGGTCGTTGAAGGCGTCGATCACCGAGCCGAAGCCGACCGTCAGGCTGAGCACCGCCAGCAGCGCCAGGGTGAACAGGAAGGCCAGCAGGGCGACGATGCAGGCCGACAGCACGGCCATGCCCAGCAGCGACCAGACGTGGCCGCGGGTCAGCCGCCAGGAGGCGCTGAGCGTGATGCGCCGCTCGGCGAAGGTGGTCACGGTGGCCAGCGACAGGCGAAGCGCCAGCCACAGGCCGCCGGCCGCCACCGCCAGCCAGGCCGCCACGCCGCCCAGCGGCCCGAGCTTGCGCCCGGCCGCCACCACCACCGCGCTGACCCCGATCAGCAGGAAGACGCCGGCCAGCATCACCCCCCAGACGGCCAGGATGCGCAGCTCGTCGGCGCCCAGGCGCAGGTGCAGGAAGCCGGGCTGGTCGGGGCGCAGCATCAGCCGGAACAGGCCCGCCGCCAGCACCGCCTCGGTGAGCGCCGCGCCCAGCAGGGCGACCAGGCCGCCGAGCTCGCCGCTCAGCGCCACCGCCCCGCCGCTGGAGGCCGCCGCCACGCCGAAGGCGACGATCACGGTCAAGACGACCATGGCCACCAGGGCCACGACATTGAACAGCGACCAGCCGACGACGACGCGCCAGCGCTCGCCGATCACGCGGAAGCCGGCCATGGCCGCGTCGCTGGGCGAGAAACCGGTCATGGGCGGAGCGCCCTCCGCGGCGTCAGCTGGTGGCGACATGGGCCTTGAAGGGGCCGTCGGGGTTGTCGTGCAGGCCGCGGTAGACCACCGCCCCGGGCGCGGCGATGACCGCGTAGTAGAGGGTGTTGAACAGGCTGCCGACGATCATGTAGGCGATCATCCCCGGGTTCAGATAGGTCCGGAACGATGTCTCGTCGGGGTGGAAGATGGCCGACAGGTCGGTGAGCTGGCCGCCGGCCAGGATGACCATGACCCCGGCCACCGCCGAGAACAGCACCATGGCCAGCAGGCCGATCACCACGATGCAGGCGAAGGCCAGCAGGTAGGCGCCGAACAGCGGCCAGAACGAGCCGCGGGTCAGCGTCCAGGACTCACCGACGCGCAGGCGCCGCTCGGCGAAGGTGGCGGCCGGGGCCAGCGACAGGCGGACCAGCACGAAGATGGCCAGCCCCAGGAAGAACAGCTCGGCCATGGCCCCGATGGAAACCCCCAGGCTCGTACCGCCCACCGCGGAGACCAGGGAGCCGACGATGGCGGCGCCCAGCGTCGCGCCGGCCAGCATGAGGATGGCCATCAGCACGAAGAACAGGGTCAGCGCCATCAGCCTGAGCTCGTCGGCGCCGAGCCGCAGGTAGCCGAAGCGGGAATCCTCGTGGCGGAAGATCTCGCGGTAGATGGCCGCCGCCATCATGCACTGGAAGGCCAGGCCGAAGACGAACAGCGGCGACACCGCGATCAGGGCGTCCAGCAGGGTGCCGATGTCCGGCGTCTCCTCGCCGGCCAGGGTGTTCATGGCGTTGCGGACATTGGCCGGCATCAGCACGGTGACGAAGACGCCCAGCACGCTGACCAGGAACGACGCGCCGGCCCACCAGGCGAAGGCCCTGGGGTTCTCCCGCGTGATCCTGAAACCTTCCAGCGCAGCGTCGCTCGGCGAAAACCGCTTCATGTCCGTCCCCGGCCGCCCCGCCCTCTGGTCGAGAAAACGAGTCGGCGCCCCCTTGTGAACAAAGTTGAGCGGGCTGGACAGTGGGCGCAAGGCCCCGCTCGCGATGTGGGCGGATCGTTGCTAGTTAGCCACGCATGACGAGACCTGTGCATGTGGTGGGCGGCGGCCTGGCCGGATCCGAGGCGGCCTGGCAGATCGCCGAGGCGGGCGTGCCCGTGGTGCTGCACGAGATGCGCCCGGTGCGCGGCACCGACGCCCACCAGACCGACCGGCTGGCCGAGCTGGTCTGCTCCAACTCCTTCCGCGCCGACGACTGGACGGGCAATGCGGTGGGCCTGCTGCACGCCGAGATGCGCCGGCTGGGCTCGATCATCCTGTCGGCCGGCGACGCGCATCAGGTGCCGGCCGGCGGGGCGCTGGCGGTGGACCGCGACGGCTTCGCCCAGGCGGTGACCGAGCGGCTGGAGGCCCACCGGCTGGTGACCATCGCCCGCGAGGAGGTGGCCGGCCTGCCGCCCGCCGAGTGGGACAGCGTGATCGTGGCCACCGGCCCGCTTACCTCGCCCGCCCTGTCCGAGGCGATCCTGGCGCTGACCGGCGAGGGCCAGCTCTCCTTCTTCGACGCCATCGCGCCGATCGTGCACCTCGATTCCATCGACATGGACGTGGCCTGGCGCCAGTCGCGCTACGACAAGGAAGGCCCCGGCGGCGACGCGGCCGCCTACATCAACTGCCCCATGGACAAGGCGCAGTACGACGCCTTCATCGACG
Organism: Phenylobacterium sp.; assembly: GCA_028290945.1. Classification (GTDB taxonomy): domain Bacteria; phylum Pseudomonadota; class Alphaproteobacteria; order Caulobacterales; family Caulobacteraceae; genus Phenylobacterium. The sequence continues at coordinate 6,915 of JAQGIV010000101.1, forward strand.
CCCTGCTGGCCGGGCCGAAGTCGGAGTTCAAAGACTGGGAGCACGTGCCCTATTTCGACGGCTGCCTGCCCATCGAGGTGATGGCCGAGCGCGGCCGCGAGACCCTGCGCCACGGGCCGATGAAGCCGGTGGGCCTGACCAATGAGCACGATCCGCAGACGAAGGCCTGGGCGGTGGTGCAGCTGCGCCAGGACAATGCGCTGGGCACGCTGTGGAACATGGTGGGGTTCCAGACCAAGCTGAAGCACGCGGCCCAGACCGAGGTGTTCCGCACCATCCCCGGGCTGGAGGCGGCGGTGTTCGCCCGGCTCGGCGGCCTGCACCGCAACACCTTCCTCAATTCGCCGCGCCTGCTCGACGGGACGCTGCGGCTGAAGGCCGATCCGCGCTTAAGGTTCGCCGGCCAGGTGACCGGCGTCGAGGGCTATGTGGAGAGCGCCGCCATCGGATTGCTGGCTGGCCGCTTCGCGGCGGCTGAGCGGCTGGGCCGGGCGATCGAGGCCCCGCCGGCGACCACGGCGTTGGGCGCGCTGGTCGGCCACATCACCGGCGGCCACCTGGAGGCGGGAAAAGGCTCGTTCCAGCCGATGAACATCAACTACGGGCTGCTGCCGCCGCTGGAGGGGCCGAAGCACGGGGCCGACGGCAAGCGCCTGCCTCACAAGGAGCGCGGCCGCGCCAAGAAGCGGCTGATGGGCGAACGCGCGCTGGCGGACCTGGCGGAGTGGGCGGGCGCCCCGGCGCTCGTGGCGGCCGAGTAGCCGGCGAAAAGAAGGGCCCAGGCGAACCTGGGCCCTCCTTCGCGGATCGGCCCTCGGGGGAGGGGCCGAGCGTCGCTACTGGTCGTCGTTGACGATCGAGACGATCTTGTTGGTCTTGTGGTCCACCAGGATCCGCTGGTGGTTCACGTAGGTCCAGCGGTAGCGCTCGAACCTCGGCACGTCGTAGTAGGCGACCGTGGCGGGCAGCTCGCCGCCGACCGTGACCGGGCCGTCGTACATCACCGGCGCCACGTGGGTGGTGCGGACATAGGTCTTCACCTCAGCCGGCGGATCGATCGTCGAACCGGCCACGCCGCCGATGACCGCGCCGACCACGGCGCCGACAGGACCGCCGACGACGGCGCCCGTGGCCGCGCCACCAATGATGCCAGCGCCGGCCCCTGCATGGGACTTCTCGGTGGTGACGGTGGTCGAGGTCGTGGTCTGGGCATAGGCCGGCAGGGCGAGAGCGGCAGCCAGGCTGGCGCTCAGGACAATAAGTTTGGTGTTCATATGAAATTCTCCGTCCCCGTTATGGGACGCAGCAAGAACACCCAGTAAACGATAGGGTTCCGCTCGTCTGACTTCTTTATTTGGCGCTTGTTTATTTCGGCAATATATTATTCCCGGCCGGTCTTCGTGAAATCGTCGACGAAAATCTTCAGGCCGAATAGGAAAAAGAACCGCGAATTCAGCGGATCCGGCGCCTGCGTCTAGACGCGGCCCCGGGCGATCGCCCAGGTAAGCCGCAGACGGTTCGCGACCTCCGACCCGGCGGCCCGGCCCGCGAGCGCCGCATGAGCCGCGGCCGGGAAGGCCTGCGGGCTGAGCCGGCCGATGGCCTGGCCGGCTCGCGCCAGCTCGGACCGGAACGCCGCATCGGACCTGCGGCCCAGCGCCCAGGCGGCGCCGGCGGCGCGGGCGGCTTCGGGGTCGGTGGCGGGATCGAGGATGGCGGCGGCCAGCACGGCGGCCTGCCCTGCCGTCTCGCGGGCCCAGGTCAGGGTCTCGGCGGCGTCCATGGGCGTCGGGTCGAGCTCGCGGTAGCGGGCGTCGATCAAGGTCTCCAAGGCCGCGCGCTCGAGGCCGCGGCGGGCGACGACATCGGCCAGCGCCTCCGCCGTGGGATGGCGGCGGACCGGGCGGGCTTCGAACATCTCGTCCAGCGCCTCGCGCCACCAGGTCAGGCGGATCTCGCCGATCAGCGGGTTGGTTGAGGCCTTTGGGGCGCGGGCCAGCTCGTGGTCGAAGGCGTAGAGCGCCACCACGTCGGCGCGGGCTTGGCGGTCGGCGATGAACCGGCTGGACATCCAGCGGTCCGGATCGACGCGCCGGATCAGGGCGTCGAGGTCGCCGGGGGCATCGTCGTCAGCCGCGTGGTCCATGGTCCTCGAAAACCAAAAGGCCCGCCGGTCGGGCGGGCCTTCCGATCCTAGATCAGGTCGGCTGTCAGCCGAACATCGTCTGGTTCATGGTCATGAAGACCAGCATGGGGATGGAAAGCAGCATGTTGGTCCGCGAGAACAGCATCGCGATCCGACCGGCCTTGGCCTTGGCGTCCGCGTCGGCGTCGACGATGCCCAGCGCGATCTTCTGGTTCGGCCAGATGAACGCCCAGACGTTGATCATCATGATGATGCCCAGCCACATGCCGACGCCGATGAAGGTGTCGCTCGGCACCTGGAAGCCGTTGGCGGCGCCCAGGGTCAGCGCATCGACGGCATAGTGGCGGGTCCAGGCGAGGATCAGGCCCATCACGACGGTGATCAGCGCCGCCCAACGGAACCAGAACAGCGCCTCGGGCGCGATGTACTTGGAGATCGCCGGCTTCAGCTCGGCCGGGATCTCCGGCATTTTGCGGATCTGCACGAAGTTGAAGTAGTAGAGCAGCCCGATCCAGAGGATGCCGAAGAACACGTGCAGCCAGCGGAACAGCGCTTCCCAGTAGCGCTCGTGGGCCGTGCCCGGATGCATGTAGTAGCTCACCGCGATCAGCAACGCGATGATGACACTGACGATGACGGTGTTTCGGAAATTGGCGAGCAGCGCGGCCATTTGAACGTCCCTCACGAGTCCTACCCTGGGGCTCGGATATAGGTCGTTTTGACGCAGGGCGGAAGGCTAAGTGACGCTCAGATCGCGATAAGCGCCGCGGCCAGGCGGCGGCCCTCGGAGGTCAGCACGTTGTAGAGCTTGGCCGCGGCGGGGGTGTCCATGAACTCCAGGCCGATGCCGGCGGCCAGCAGATCCTGGCGCAGCGCCTTGGGCGGCAGGGCGTTCGCGGCGCCCACGCCGAGCAGCAGGAACTCCACCTCCGCCCGGCCGGCTTCGAACACCGCGGCCAGGGTCTCGCGGTTGACCTGGGCGAGGCTGGTCACCGGCCAAGCGCCGGGCTGGTCGCCGACGATCAGCAGCGAGCCGACATGCCATTCGCCGGACAGCCGGAACCCGCCGCCGCCGTAGCTGTCGATGGTGGGTGCGCTGCGGGCCATGGCGGCGCCGGGCGCGTCAGGGACGCGCCGGCCGCTTGACCCCGGGCGGGATGATCGGCTCGGCTTCCTCGTCGCTGCGCTTGACGCCCCACAGCATGATCACCGGGGCCGCGATGTAGATCGACGAATAGGTGCCGATGACGATGCCGAACAGCATGATGATCGACAGGCCATAGAGCGACGGCCCGCCGAACACCGCCAGCGCCACCAGGGCGATGACCGCGGTCAGGCTGGTGATGATGGTCCGGGTCAGCATCTCGTTGATCGACATGTCGATGACCTCGTTCAGCGGCATGCGCTTGTACTTGCGCAGGTTCTCGCGGAACCGGTCGAACACCACGACGGTGTCGTTCATCGAGTAGCCGATGATCGTCAGGATGGCGGCGACCTCCTGCAGGTTGAACTCGATGGGCACGATGGCGATCAGGCCGAAGGTCAGGATCACGTCGTGGAACAGGGCCGCGACCGCCCCCAGACCGAACTGCAGCTCGAAGCGGAACCAGATGTAGAGCAGCATCAGGAGGATGGCGCCGCCCAATGCCAGCACGCCGGAGGTCAGCAGCTCGCCGGAGACCTTGGGGCCGACGACGTCGGCGCGGGTGAACTTCACCGGGCTGGTCACCTGGGCGATGCGCGCCTTGACCGCGTCGGCGGTGTGGCTGGCGTCGGCGCCGGCCGGGGTCTGGAAGCGGACCATCACCTGGGACGGACCGCCGAAGCCCTGAACCTGGATGTCGCCCAGGTGCATGGAGCCCAGCGCCGCGCGGATCTTGCCGGGGTCGGCGACGGCCGGGGCGGTGGTCAGCTCGATCACCGAGCCGCCCTTGAAGTCGATGCCGCAGGTGATCCCGCCGCACGGCGGCTTGAACGGCACCAGCGCCAGGTAGAGCGCGCCCAGCACCGCCACCACCGACAGGCTCGCGAAGTACTTCGACAGCCGCACGAACCGGAAGTGGGTGCGGACCGGCAGGACCTTGATCAGGGGCCAAATTTTCATGGGCTTGGCCTTCCTTACGCGATCGGCAGGGTCTTGGGCCGGGTGGCGCGGAACCACCAGGCCAGCAGCACTTGGGTGACCAGCACCGCCGAGAACACCGTGGTCAGCACGCCGATGGACAGCGTCCAGGCGAAGCCCTTCACCGGCCCGGAGCCGAACTGGAACAGGATCAGCGCCGACAGCAGGTGGGTGATGTTGGCGTCCATGATGGTGCCGAAGGCGCGGCTGAAGCCGGCGTCCATGGCCGAGATCAGGCTGCGCCCGGCGCGCAGCTCGTCGCGCATCCGCTCGTAGATCAGCACGTTGGCGTCGACGGCGACGGCCAGCGTCAGGATCAGGCCGGCGATGCCCGGCAGGGTGAGCGTGGCGCCGGTGACGCTCATGATGCCGACGATCATCAGGCCGTTGACCACCAGGCCGATCAGCGAGATGCCGCCGAACAGGAAGCCGTAGATGCCGATCATGAACACCGCCACGGCCCCGATGCCGACGACGGCCGAGAGCCCGCCGGCCCGCACGGCGTCGGCGCCCAGCTCGGCGCCCACGGTGCGCTGTTCCTCGACGATCAGCCGGGTCGGCAGGGCGCCGGCGCGGAGCAGCACGGCGAAGTCGTTGGCGCTCTCCGGCGTGAAGTTGCCGGTGATCCGGCCCGAGCCGCCCTGGATCGGGCCCTGGATGACCGGGGCCGAGATGATCTTCTTGTCGAGCACGATGGCGAAGCGCTTGCCGACGTTGTTGGTGGTCACGTCGCCGAAGCGGGTCGCGCCCATGCCGTTGAAGCGGAGATTGACCTCCGCCCGGCCGGTCTGCTGGTCGAAGCCGGGCGAGGCGCCGGTCAGCATCTCGCCGGTCACCACGAAGCGGCGCTTGACCAGCAGCGGCGCGCCGTCGGCGGGGGTGGCGTAGGGCAGCACCTCGTCGCCAGGCGGCAGGCGGCCGGCGGCCACCTCGGCCGGGGAGACGCTGTCGTCGACCATCTGGAAGGTCAGCTTGGCGGTCTGGCCGAGGAGGCTCTTCAGCCGCTCCGGGTTACTCTCGCCCGGGACCTGGATGAAGATGCGGTTCTTGCCCTGGCGGGCGATGTCCGGCTCCTTGGTGCCGAGCTGGTCGATCCGGCGGCGGACGATCTCGATGGACTGCTCCACCGCGCGCGCCGACTCGGCGTCGAAGGCCTCGGGCACGAAGGCGATGCGGATGCGCTGGTCGGGCGCCCCGGAGATGGTGACCTCCTGGCCGCCCTGCGCGCCGGCCAGCGGCGTGGAGAGCGTGCGGCGCAGCGCGTTCTGGGCCTGGGTCAGCTTGGCCGGGTCGGTGATCCGCAGGTTGATCCCGCCGCCCGCCTGGCCGAGGTCGGTGAAGTCGATCTGCTCGTTGCGCAGGGTCGTGCGCACGTCCTCGACCATGTTGGTCAGGCGCTCGGTCATCAGGGCGCCGGTGTCGACCTCCAGCAGCAGCGAGGAGCCGCCCTGCAGGTCGAGGCCGAGGTTGAGGCCTTGCTTCGGCATGAAGCCCGGCAGGGCGGCCACGGCGGATTTCGGCAGCAGGTTGGGCAGGGTGAACAACAGGCCCAGCACCGTCGCGATCACGACGAGCGACACCTTCCACCGGGAAAGGTTCATCATGGCGGGAGCGGCGCCTTAGCGCTTGGAATCGTTGGCCGGCGCGGGCTCGCCGCGCGTGCGCACTTCGGAGATCATCGACTTCACCACCTTGACGGTGACGCCCGTCGCAATCTCCACGCCGACTTCGGCGTCCTCGACGCGGACCACCTTGCCGATCACGCCGGAGGGCAGGACGACGACGTCGCCGCGCTTGACGGCGGAGACCGCCTGCTGATGGGCCTTCATCCGGCGCTGCTGGGGCCGGATCATGAGGAAATAGAACAGGATCATGATGGCCACGATGGGAAGCATCGAACCCAGCGGCGTCGAGAGGAACCCGGCCGGGTCGGACGCGCCGACGGCGGGCTGGGCGAAGGCAGGTGTGGCGAACATGGCCTCTCCGGATAGCGATCTCGGGCGGCGCGAACAGGCCCCCGTCAAAGTCGGCGGAAGCTATGGCTTCCCACCCGCTTTTGCAATGGAACCCGCTGAAGGTTAAGCGGAGCGCATGGACGAGGCCCTCAAACCCCTGCTGCAGCGGATCGCCGAAGCGCTGGAGCGCCTGGCGCCGGCAGCCCCGCAGCCGGCGGATTTCGCCGCCGCGCGGCTGTTCCGCCACGATCCGGCAAGCGGGGCCTTCCACCCCGCGCCGGACTATCCGCTGGCGCTGGACAGCCTGGTGGGGGTCGACCGGCAGAAGGCGCGGTTCCTGGAGACCCTCGAGCGGTTCGCCGCCGGCCTGCCGGCCAACCACGCCCTGCTGTGGGGCGTGCGCGGCACGGGCAAGAGCTCGCTGGCCAAGGCGGCGTTCATGGCCGTGGTGGCCCAGGCGCCGACGCTGAAGCTCGTCGAGGTGGACCGCGACCAGGTCACCGCCCTGCCCGAGCTGTTCGACCTCCTGCGGGCCCGGGACGAGCGTTTCGTGGTGCTGTGCGACGACCTGTCGTTCGAGGAGGGGGCGGCGGCGGCCAAGGCGCTGAAGTCGGCGCTGGAGGGCGGCGTCTCCGGCCCGCCGGCCAATGTGCTGTTCGTGGCCACCTCCAACCGCCGCCACCTAATGCCGCGAGCGCACTCCGAGGACCGCGGGCTGATCGCCACCGCCGAGGACGCCGAGGAGGAGGTCAGCGTCTCCGACCGCTTCGGCCTGTGGATCGGCTTCCCGCCCATGGACCAGGCGACCTACCTGGCCGCCGTCGCGGGCTATGCCAAGCGCTTCGGCCTGAAGACGCCGGACCTGGAGCGCCGCGCCCTGCAATGGGCGCAGCTGCGCGGCGCCCGCTCGGGGCGCGTGGCGTGGCAGTTCATCCGCGACCTGGCGGGGGAGTTGGGCAAGCCCCTCCCCCTCTAGCGGGGCAGCACCAGCTTCGGGTCGATCGGGCGGGCGCGGTCCTCTCCGGGCGGGCGATAGCGGATCTCCAGGTGCAGCTGCGGCTCGGTGACCCCGCCGGTGGAGCCGGCCTGGCCGATCTCCTGCCCCTGGGTGACCTTCTGCTGCATCTTCACGCCGACCTTGGAGAGGTGAGCGTAGGCGCTGACCCAGCCGTCGGGGTGCTGGATCAGCACGAGGTTGCCGTAGCCCGGCACCTGGTCGCCGGCATAGACCACGTCGCCGGCGGCGACCGCGCGCACGGCGTCTCCCGCGTTGGCCTGGATGTTGAGGCCGTCGTTCTTCTGGCCCGGCGCCTTGGGCCCGTAGTCGGAGAGCACCTCGCCGCGGATCGGCCAGATGAACTTGCCGCGCCCCAGCTCGGCGACCTGCGAGTCGGTGGGCGGCGGCGAGGCCTGCGGCAGCAGCGGCGCGGTGCGGTTGGTCGCCGGCGGCGTGTAGGGCCGCGGCGTGACGATCGGCGGCACGTAGGGCTGCGGCGTGCTCGGCCGGGTCCCCGGCGCGGTGGGCTGCGCCTCGTCGGCGCCCGGCGGCGTGTAGGGCTGCGGCCGGGTCGGCGTCGAACGATCGGGCGTCGGCGTGTAGATCGACGGCGCGGCGGCCGCCGGGCCGTGGTCGCGATAGCCGGAGGGCAGGCGCAGCTTCTCGCCGGTGTGGATCGTGCCGCGCCGGCCCATGCCGTTGGCCGCGCGCAGGGCCTCGATGGTCACCCCGAAGCGCTTGGCGATGCCGTAGGTGGTGTCGCTGGGGCCCACCACATAGGCCTTCACCGTGCCGCCGGGCGCCTTCAGCGTCTGGCCGGGGCGGATCAGGTTCGTCCTGAGGTGGTTGTCCTTCTTCAGCTGGGCGGTGCTGATCCCCAGCCTGTCGGCGACCTTGTCGAGGGTGTCGCCCTTCTTCACGCGATAGCTGTGCGGCGGACCGGGGACCTCGGTGAGGCGGCCGGGGACCGAGCGGTCGCCGCCGGCGCTGGTCATCGGCGCCTCGTCGGCCGGCGCGATGCGGCCACGCTTGCGGGACGGCGCAGGCGCGGCCTCGGCCTTGGGCGCGGCGTGGTCCTTGAAGCCTTCGGGCAGTTTCAGATGCTGACCGGACTTCAGCGCCGCGGCGCGCTTGCCGAGCCCGTTCTCCGCCTTCAGCGCCTTCTCGGTGACGCCGAACCGCTTGGCGACGGCGGGCAGGTTGTCGCCGCGAGCCGCCACATAGGCCGTGGTGGTCGCGCCAGGGCCTTTCAGCGTCTGGCCTGCGATGATGGTCGTGCCCTTGATCTTGTTGAGCTTCTTCAGCTCGGCCAGGTCGACGCCCAGCTTGTCGGCGACCTTCTGCAGGTTGTCGCCCTTCCTGACCTTGTAGGTCTCGCCGGCGGTGGTCTGTTCGGTGACGTGGCCACCGGCGCCCGGCGTCCCGGCGTCGGCTTCGTCGGCGGCGGGCTGGGCGGCGTGGTGGCCCTTCCTGTGCGCGGTCGCCTTGTGGCCCGCCCCCTTGTGCGCAGAGGCCTTGGCGGCGGGGTGATGCTTCTTCTTGTGCGTCGCCGCCAGGATCAGCTGCGGCTGGTCCGGCCCGCCGCGCATCACCGCGGGCGTGGCGCGCACCGCGGGGCTCGCGGTCGCGGCGCTCGCGCCAGCCACCAGCGCACTGGTGGCGAACAGCGCCAGGACGGATCTTGCTAGGATTTGCGTCATCGCCGCTCCGTAAGGGCAGTCAAAGGAATCAATGGGCGGTCG
>JAQGIV010000113.1 GCA_028290945.1 Phenylobacterium sp.
GAAGCCCAGGGCCTTGATCACCAGGTCGGCGGGCAGGTCGAACTCGCCGCCCTCCACCTCTTCGGGCGCTTGGCGGCCGCTGGAGTCCGGTGGGCCCAGGCGCATGCGCGCGGCCCGCACGCCGGCGGCCTGTTCGGCCTCGCCGCGCACGGCGCGGGGGGCGGCCAGCCATTCGAACACCACGCCCTCTTCCTCGGCATGGGCCACCTCGCGGGCCGAGCCCGGCATGTTGGCCCGGTCGCGCCGGTAGAGGCAGGTGACCGAGGTCGCGCCCTGGCGCACCGCCGTGCGCACGCAGTCCATGGCCGTGTCGCCGCCGCCGACCACCACAACCGCCTTGCCCGCCGCATTCAGCGCACCGCTCTCGAACGCCGGCACGGCGTCGCCCAGACCCTTGCGGTTGGACGCGGTGAGGTAGTCCAGGGCCGCCACCACGCCGGCCGAACCGGCGCCCGGGCAGATCAGGTCACGGGCTTTGTAGACGCCGCTGGCGATCAGGATGGCGTCGTGCGTCTGGCGCAGTTGCGCCAGGCTCGCCTCCCGCCCGACCTCGAAGCCCTGACGGAACTGGATGCCGCCCAGCGCCAGGCGGCTGGTCCGCCGCTCGACGATCGGCTTCTCGAGCTTGAAGCCGGGAATGCCATAGATCATCAGCCCGCCGGGGCGGTCGTGCCGGTCGTAGACGGTGACGGCGTAGCCAGCCTCGGCCAGCCGCTCGGCCGCCGCCAAGCCTGCCGGCCCGGCGCCGATGACGCCCACCGACTTCCCGCGCGGTGGCCCGGCGGTGAGCGGCTTCACCCAGCCCATCTCCCACGCCTTGTCGGTGAGGTACTTCTCCACCGCCCCGATGGTCACCGTCCCGTGCCCCGACTGCTCGATGACGCAATTGCCCTCGCACAGCCGGTCCTGGGGGCAAATCCGGCCACAAACCTCGGGCATGGAGTTGGTGGCCTGGGAAAGCTCGTAGGCCTCCTGGAGCCGCCCCTCGGCGGTCATCCGCAGCCAGTCGGGGATGTTGTTGTGCAGCGGGCAGTGGGTCTGACAGAACGGCACGCCGCATTGCGAGCAGCGCGCGGCCTGGTCCTGGGCCTTGGCGTCGATGAAGTCGGCGTAGATCTCGTGGAAGTCGCCGGCCCGCGCGCCGGCCGCCCGCTTGGCCGGCATCGACCGCGGGGTGGTCACGAATTTCAGCATCCGCTCGGCCATCGGGCCCTCCTCGAGAGCGCCATCTAAGGCGGGAATGGCGGGCAGGAAAGGCATTGGTCCAATATAGGGACCAAGACTCGGCGAGCGCGCGGTGCTCCAGGCCGGCTGACGTCGCTCAGATCGAAAGATAGTCCAATTTTGAGATAAACCTGTTGTTCACCATAGTGGCCGCCATTTCGAAGCCCTGCCGTAGGAGAGCCGCGCCGTGCCGGACTGGATCAACGCCATCATCATGGGCGTCGTGGAGGGGCTGACCGAGTTCATCCCGGTGTCCTCGACCGGCATGCTGCTGCTCACCAAGAAGCTGCTGGGGCTGCCCGACGGGTTCTGGGACACCTTCACGGTGCTGATCCAGCTGGGCGCCATCCTGGCGGTGGTGGTGCTCTACTTCCAGCGGCTGTGGAACGTGGTGCTGCGCCTGCCGGGCGACCCGCAGGCCCGGAAGTTCGTGCTCTCCGTCCTGGTGGCCTTCGCGCCGGCCGTGGTGCTGGGCCTGCTGCTGCACGACTTCATCAAGCGGGTGCTGTTCGACAGTCCCCAGACCCAGTGTATCTCGCTGATCCTGGGCGGGGTGATCCTGCTGTTCATCGACCGCCTGGTCCCGCCGCCGACGCGCCACGATTCCATGAAGCTGCCGCTCGGCACGGCGCTGGGCGTCGGCCTGTTCCAGTGCGTGGCGATGATCCCCGGCGTCTCGCGCTCGGGGGCGACCATCGTCGGCTCCATGCTGATGGGGGTGGAGAAGAAGGCCGCCGCCGAATTCTCCTTCTTCCTGGCCATCCCGACCATGGCCGGCGCCTTCGCGCTGGACGCCTGGAAGAACCGCCACGAACTGGCCGCGGTGAAGAGCGAGATCCCGCTGATCGCCATCGGCTTCGCGGTGTCGTTCGTGGTCGCCCTCTTGGTCATCCGCGCGATGCTGGCCATCCTCACCAAGCGCGGCCTGGCGCCCTTCGGCTGGTTCCGGATCGCGGTCGGGGCGGCCGGCCTGGCGCTGCTGCGCTTCGGCTAGCGCCGCCGGCCTAGACGGCCAGGGCGCGGTCTTCCTGGTCGGCGTACTGGCCGCCCTTGCGGTAGCGGTAGAGGTAGCTGGGCAGCACCGACTCCAGGGTGGTCGGCGCGATGCCGAGGTCGGCGAGGCCCGGATAGGCGCCGGAGACCACATTGTCGGTCTTGAGCAGGGTCACCTGGTCGGCGGTGATCGGCGGCGGCACGCCGAGGTTCGCCGCGAGGTCGGCCGCGGCGCCCAGCAGGCTGGCGACCGGGAAGGGGACCGGCAGCAGGATGCGGCGGCGGTCGATCTCGGCCAGCATCAGCGCCATCAGCTGGCGGAAGCTGAAGGTGGCGGGGCCGCCCAGCTCCAAGGTCTGGCCGGCCGCGTCCGCGGCGGTGACGGCGAACCTCAGGGCCCGGGCCACGTCGCCGACATAGACTGGCTGAAAGCGGGTATGGCCGCCGCCGATCAGCGGCAGGACCGGGCTCACCTGCGCCATGGCGGCGAACTTGTTGAAGAACCGGTCCTCGGGACCGAACACGATCGACGGCCGCACGACCACGGCGTCGGGATAGACCTCGCGGGCGGCGACCTCGCCCTCCGCCTTGGTGCGGGCGTACTTGGACGCGGAGTCGAGATCAGCCCCCAGCGCCGACATCTGCACCACGCGGCTGACGCCCTCGGCGCGGGCGGCGGCGGCGATGTTGCGGGCGCCCATGACGTTCAGCGCGGTGAATCCCTGGCGGCCGTGCTCGTAGAGGGTGGAGACCAGGTTCAGGGAGGCCGTCGCGCCCTGCAGCGCCCGACGCACCGAGGGCTCGTTGCGGACATTGGCCTGCACCACGTCGATCTGGCCCACGTCGCCGTGCAGGCGCATGGCGTAGGCGAGGTTGGGCTGGCGCACGGCGACCCGGATCCGCCAGCCGGCCTTGGCCAGCTGGCGCACGGCCTGCGATCCGATGAAGCCGGATCCGCCGAAGACGGTGACGAGATTCTGCATGGATGCGCCGGGTCGTTTCCGCTGGGCCGAGGGGCCTGCGAATAGACGATGCCGCCCGGCGCCGCAATGCGGCGCGCCTTCCAGGGAGAGAGGGGGCGGCAA
>JAQGIV010000138.1 GCA_028290945.1 Phenylobacterium sp.
CGGCCCCGGCCGGCAAGCCCGTGGCCACCGGCGCGACGGCCAGCCCCAACGCCACGGCCAACGCCGGCGGCCCGGCCGGCCAGGGCAAGGGCGCCCCCGACCAGACCACCACCGCCAACCCTGGCAACCCCAGCGCCACGCGGAAGTAGCGCCTCATCCCTCCCCTAAAGAGGAGGGAGTCTCCGAAAACTCGTCGGCGGGCCGTAGCCCGCGGCCTCGATGCGCGCAACGGCCTCGTCCAGCGGCTCGATGGCGGTGGCCATGTGGTGGCCGTTGGCGTGGATGATCCGGCGGTCGTCGAAGCCCATGCCCATGTGGCCCTTCCAGAACACCAGGTCGCCGCGCCCGAAGGCCCGGCGGCCGATGGCCTCGCCGAGCTGCTCCTGCTGGTCGGTGTCGCGCGGCAGGGACCGCCCACAGGCCAGGAACGCCTGCTGCACCAGCCCCGAGCAGTCGCAGCCCAGGCTTTCGCGCCCGCCCCACAGGTAGGGCGCGCCCAGGAACCGCTCGGCCACCGCCACCGGGTCGGTCTCGAAGACGCCGATGGGGGCCAGATGGTCGGTGGTGATCCAGCCGCCGCCCGCGACCTTGCTCAGCCGGCCCTCCTGCGCCTCAACCCTGACCAGGGCATTGATCGAATAGGGCCCCAACGCGCGGGCCTTGATGCTCGGCGCCTCGAAGGCATAGGTGCGGATCGCCGCGATCCGGTGGGTGGGCTCCGGTCCCGGCGCGGCCAGGCTCGCCGCCGCCACGAAGCCCACATAGCCGTCGCGCCGCGCCTGGCCCCAGAGCCAGCCGCCGGCCTCCTCCTCCAGCACCTCGAAGGTCTCGCCGAACAGCACCTGGTCCATCTGTTCCGAGCCCGCGTTGGGTTCGCGATGCACGCCGGCGGCCGGGGTCGCACAGGTCATGGGTTTCGGGTCCACATAGGCCTCCGCGGGCTCCAGGCCCTCCAGGGCGCGGCTGGCCACGCCGTCGCGCCAGGGGGTGATGCGCGGATCGAGCTTCACGCGAACCGCTCGCGCAGCAGGGCGTAGAGGCCGCGGATCGCCTGCGCCTCCGCGCCCGAGGGCCAGCCCGGCCGGTTACGCGGGTTCCAGGCGAAGATGTCGAAGTGCGCCCAGGGCCCTGCCTTGGGGCCGCTCGGCGCGAACCGCTGCAGGAACAGGGCCGCGGTCACCGAGCCCGCCTGGGCCCAGCCGTCCGGGTCGTTCTTGATCTCCGCCACATCGGAGTCGAGCGCCTCGACATAGCCCTTCCACAGCGGCATGCGCCACAACGGGTCGGAGGCCGCCCGGGCGTGTTTCTCGATGCTGACCGCGAGCTCGGCGTCGTCGGTGTAGAACGGCGGCAGCTGCGGCCCCAGCGCCACCCGCGCAGCCCCGGTCAGGGTAGCGAAATCCAGGGTCAGCGCCGGCTCCAGCTCGGCCGCGCGGGTCAGGGCGTCGGCGAGGATCAGCCGACCCTCGGCGTCGGTGTTGCCGACCTCGATGGAGATCCCCTTGCGCGAGGCCAGCACGTCGCCCGGCCGCATGGCGTCGCCGCTGATGGCGTTCTCCACGGCCGGGACCAGCACCACCAGCCGCACCGGCAGCCTGGCGGCCATCACCATGCGGGCCAGCGCCAGGGCGTGAGCCGCGCCGCCCATGTCCTTCTTCATCAGCCGCATGCCCGACGACGGCTTGATATCGAGCCCGCCGGTGTCGAACACCACGCCCTTGCCGACCAGCGCCACCAGCGGCGCGCCGGCCTCGCCCCACGTGATCTCGATCATCCGCGGCGCGCGCTCGGGCGTGGCCGCGCGGCCGACCGCGTGCACGGCGGGGTAGTTGGCCTCCAGCAGGCCGTCGCCGGTGATCACGGTGATCTGCGCGCCGTGCTGCTCGGCGATCTCGCGGGCGATGGTCTCGACCTGCAGCGGGCCCATGTCGTTGGCCGGGGTGTTGACCATGTCGCGGGCCAGCCCGCAGGCGTGGGCCACCTGGCGGACCTCGGCCACGTCGCAGCCCTCGGCGACCAGCTTCGGCTTCTCGGCGCCCGAATGACTTGGGCGGGGCTTGTAGCGGTCGAACCTGTAGCTCCCCAGCGCGAAGGCCAGCGCGACCTGGTCGGGCTCGAAGCCGACCGGCCCCTCGGCGATCCGGTAGGTCCCGGGCCCGAGCTTGGCCGGCAGGGCGCGGAAGCCCATGGCGTCGAGCTCGCTTCCCAGGCCGAACAGCACCTGCTCGGGAGCGCCGTCCGGCGACAGCACGGTCACCGCCTGGCCGGCCTTGCCCTTGAACTCGGCGAGCTTGGCCGCGCCCCGGGCCAGCGGCGAGGCGGCCTCCAGGAAGGCCGCGGCGTCGGCCTCGGTGAGGGCGTGAACGGGGATGGCGGCGTCGTCGGTGGTTTCGAGGATCACTTCGGACATGGCGAATGGGCCCTGATCTGCGCGCCGCCCATACCTAGTCGTCCCGCCCGGCGGCCGCCACCGATCAGAAGCCCTGGAACGCGGCCATGAACGGCGAGGCGGGGAAGGCCGCGAGCGCGCCGATGGCGATGGCCAGGCCGTAGGGGACGTTCTCGCCGGGCTCGGCCAGGCGGCTGAACCAGGCAGGTCCGGTGACCACGTAGGGCCGCAGGTAGCCGGAGCGCAGCGCCAGCAGGCTCAGCGCCAGGCCGCCGCCGGCCATGCCGGTTAGCACGCCGTAGGTCGCCACCGCCGGCCACCCGAGCCACAGCGCCCCGGCGGCGAACAGCTTGGCGTCGCCGCCGCCGATCCAGCCCAGCGCGAACATCGCCATGCCGGCCACCAGCCCCAGCGCGCCGACGCCCAGGTGCTGGCCGAGCGCCGGCAGCGGCAGGCCCAGCGCCAGCGCCGCGGGCACGAAGGCCGCGGCCAGCGCCAGGGAGAGCCAGTTGGGGATGGTGTAGCTGGTCAGATCGCGCAGCGCCGCGGCGATCACCAGGGCCGGGAAGACGGCGACGAGCAGGGCCTGAACGAGGTGGAGCATGGCCTCAGCATGGCGCCGGCCCGTGAACGGATCGTTGCGGCCGGCCCAAAAAGCCGCCCCGAAAATGCGAAGGACCCCGACGCTTCTGCGCGGGGCCCTCGGGAATGCGCCTCGGGTTGAAGGCGGCCTACGGCAGGTTGTTGGCCACGTTGCCGAAGGTGTTGCCGAGCTTGCCGCCCAGCAGCGGCAGGACCGCGGCGATGGCGACGGCCACCAGGGCGGCGATCAGGCCGTACTCGATGGCGGTGGCGCCGGACTCGTCGGTGAGGAACCGGGAAACGAACTTGGACATCTGGCCTCCTTGCGTGCGGGGTGCATCCCGTCGACCGGGGGCGAATATCGACGACGGGGCTTAATCCGTGGTGAATCCGACCGAGTAATCAGGCCGTCATGGTTTCCGCTATATTTACCACAACTTTGGCGTTGCACGGTCCCACATAGCAGAAGGGCCTCCCGGTCGCCCGGGAGGCCCTCGCCATTGGGAAGTCTGGAGCTTCGGTTACGGCAGCTTGTTGGCCACGTTGCCGAAGGTGTTGCTGAGCTTGTTGCCGAGCGTCGGCAGCACCGCGGCGATGGCCACGGCGACCAGGGCGGCGATCAGGCCATACTCGATGGCGGTGGCGCCGGACTCGTCCTTCATGAAGCGCGAAACGAACTTGGACATTTGAGAACTCCTTCCATTGACGGGCAGGCGGCGGGAGGCTTTTCAGACACCGCCTGCTCGCCCAAACGCAGGAGCAATTTCACCGATCGCGCTTAATCCTCAGTAAAGATGCAAGTATTCGATGCCAGTTTTCTTTGGTTTACTGCAGTTAAGCATTAAGATCGATTAGGCACGGCGTGCCGTCCACGCGCTTTTCCGTTCCAAATCAGAGGTTTAGTTCGATTCCAGATCGGCCGCCAACAGGTCGGTGATCCGACTCTGCCCGGCCGCAAAATCGTCGATGCCGGACACTGGCCGCAGGCCGATCAGGCTGTTGGTGAGGAAAATCGCCGCGGCGGAGGCCAGCATCTCCGGCCCGGCGGCGGCCTCCTCGACCGCGATCGCCCGCGCCCGGGCCGCGGCGATCACCCGGGCGCGGGTGATCCCCGGCAGCGCCCCGCAGCCCAGCGCCGGCGTCACCAGCCGCTCGCCCGCGACCCAGAACAGATTGGCCGCCGCGGCGCAGGCGAGCTGGCCTTTCGTGTTGAGCATCAGCGCCTCGTCGGCCCCGGCGGCGCCGGCCTCGCGGCGGGCCAGCACATTGTCCAGATAGGCCAGCGTCTTCAGCCCGGCGGCCGGCGAGCGCTCGTTGCGCCGCACCGCGCTGACCATCAGCCGGGCGGGCCCGGCCGGCTTCGGCGCCGCCGCGGCGGTCGCCACCAACAGCGGCCTCAGCGTCTGCGGCCGGTCGAGCCCCCGCCCGCCGGGCCCCGCCGTAAAGGTCAGCCGCACCGCGGCCCGCACGTCCGTCAGACCGGCCTCGGTCAGCGCCCGGCGCATCGCCGCCGCCGCCGCCGCCCGATTCGGCGCCGGCAGGCCGAGCACCGCGGCGCCGGCGGTCATGCGGTCCAGGTGGGCGTCGAAATGCTGCAGCGCGCCGGCGTCGGCCAGCACGGTCTCGAACAGCCCGTCGCCGAGCGTGAAGCCTCGATCGTCGCTCGCGATCACGCCGCCTGCCGGCCTCCGCCGCGCACGAAGGCCAGCAGCCCCAGGCCGATGATCAGCAGCACGATGATGCTGGCGAAGCCGCCCTGCTGGGTATGGGTCAGGTTGGTGCCGATGTTCACCAGGGTCGGCGCGAGCCACAGGGTCGCCACCCCCGACAGGGCATAGACCCCGAAGAAGGCCCCGGTCTGCTCCGGCGGCGTCAGCCGGGTGAGCAGGGTGCGGCTGGAGGCGTACTGGCCGCAGATGAAGATGGCATTCACGAAGCCGATGCCGATGAACGCCCAGTCCGGCAGGGTGCGGAACACCGGCCCGCCCCACAGCGGCGCATGGGCCGCCGCGTCATAGGGCCAGAGGTAGAACAGCCGGTCCGGGGCGATGCCCAGCATCAGGCTCAGGCTGACGATGGTCACCCCGATCTGGATGCGCAGCGCGTTCTTCGGCCCCAGCGTGCCGTCCAGCCAGCGCGCCACCTGGCCGCCGATCACCGCGAAGATGCTGAGCAGGATGCCGTAGGCCAGCATCTCCAGCGGCCCCCACTTCATCACCCCGATGGCGTAGACCCCGGCGTAGATCAGCACCGCGTTCATGCCGTCGACGAAGAACATCCGCGAGAGCAGGTAGATGGCCGCATCCTTGAAGCGCCGCACGGTCTTCAGCATGCGCCACAGCTCGGCCGCCCCGTCGCGCCAGGCGGTCAGCATCGGCACGCCGGTGCGCGGCGCGTCCGGCGTCAGCAGGAACAGCGGGATCGAGCCGACGGCCAGCAGCGCCGCGGCCAGCAGCACCACCACCCGCTCCGGCTCGTGGGTCGCCGGGTTGAGGCCGAACAGCGGGGCGGCCGGCACCCAGGCCCAGTGCACCTTGCCCGGCAGGGCGAAGGCCCAGGCGGTGAAGGCCAGCGCCACTACCGAGGCGGCGTTGCCCAGCGACAGCGCCAGGCCCGAGGCCTTGTGCGCCGCCTTCAGCCCGGCGGCGCGGATCAGCATCGAATTGTGCAGCACCTCGCCGTAGACGAACAGCAGCCGGGCGCCGATGTAGAGCGCCGCGATGGCGGCCAGGGCCATGGCGCCGCCGGGTCTCGCGAACCACAGCGCCGCGATCATCGGGACCATCAGGCCGACGACGATCCCCAGCCACGGCTTGCGCGGCCCCAGCTTGTCGATGGAGGCGCCCAGGAACGGCGCGGTGAACACCACCACCCAGCCGATGATCTGGTCCCAGCTGGAGATGGTCGCCTGGCCGCGCACCGGATCGCCCACCAGCACCGAGGCCACGTAGGGCATGAAGATGTAGATGGTCACCAGGATGATGAACGGGTCGCGTCCGCCCTGGTGGATCGACCAGGCGTAGCCGCCGAGGCTCAGCTTCCCGTCGCCGCCGAGCGCGGCGAGGGTGGGCGGCTGGACGACGGCTGCCGGGCCGTCCGCGTCCAGAGGCTTGACGTGGCTCACCGATATCCCCCTTGTCGCCGCCGTTCTGTTGGGCGGTCCGGGAACGAGGTTAGCCCCTTTCCTGCGGCGGAAGCTAGGCGGCCAGCTTGGCGTCCACCGCCGCCAGGGCGGCGGGGACGTCCACCTTGTGACCCTGCGCGGCCAGCGCCTCGCAGAGCGCGGTCAGGCACAGGCGCACGTGCCAGGCCGTGGCCGAGGCGCCCATCAGCCCGATCCGCCAGACCTTGCCCTTCAGCGGCCCCAGCCCCGCGCCGATCTCCAGGTCCCAGTGCTTGAGCACGTGTGTCCGCACCGCCGCCTCGTCGACGCCGTCGGGGACCATCACCGTGTTGAGCTGCGGCAGGCGGTGGGCCTCGTCCACCAGGAAGGCCAGCCCCGCGGCCTCCACCCCGGCGGCCAGCGCCTGGTGCATCCGCGCGTGGCGCACGATGGCCGCCTGCTGGCCCTCCTCGAACAGCGCCACCAGCGACTCGTGCAGGCCGTAGAGGGCGTTGATCGGGGCGGTGTGGTGATAGGTCCGCCCGCCCTCGCCGCCCCAGTAGGACATCAGCAGGTTGAAATCCAAGAGCCAGTTGCGGACCTTTTCCTTGCGGCCGGCGATCGCTGCCTGGGCACGTTTCGAGAGCGCGATCGGCGACAGGCCGGGCGGCGCCGACAGGCACTTCTGGGTCCCCGAATAGACCGCGTCGGCGTCCCAGCCGGCCACGTCCACGGCGATGCCGCCCAGCGAGGTCACGCAGTCCACCACCGACAGCGCCCCGTGCGCCTTGGCCAGCGCGCAGAGCCGCCCCGCATCGCTGCGCACCCCCGTGGAGGTCTCGGCGTGGACGAAGGCCAGCACCTTAGTGGGCGCCTCGGCCAGCGCCGCCTCGACGCGGGCCGGATCCACCGGCTGGCCCCAATCGTGGTCGACGGTGACGACGCTGGCCCCGGCCCGGCCGGCCATGTCGGCCATGCGTCCGCCGAACGCGCCGTTGACCGCCACCACCGCCCGGTCGCCGGGCTCCAGCAGGTTCATCATCGCCGCTTCCATGCCCGCCGTGCCCGGCGCCGGCAGCGGCACGCAGGCGTGGTCGGGGGCGTTGAACAGCCGCTGCAGCGCGCCCTTTATCTCCTCCATCAGCGCCTGGAACTCGGGGTCCAGGTGGCCGATGGTCGGCCGCGCCAGGGCGGCCAGCACGCGGGGGCTGACGTCGGAGGGTCCGGGGCCCATCAGGATGCGGCGCGGCGGCTGGAAGCTTTGCATCCCTCTCCGTAAGGGCTGCGTCCGGCGATGTCAGCCCAGCAGCCGCCCGCGGATGCGTTCGTGCAGCGGCCCGTCGATCCCCAGCGCCTGGTCCAGGTAGCCGTCGACCGAGCCGTAATGCTCGCTCATCACCTCGAACGCGGCCTGCAGATAGGCCGGGTGCACCGAGCAGGCCATCCGCGTCGCCTCGTAGGACACCGGACGCGCCAGGTGCTCGGCGAAGTAGGGGATCAGCGCCTCGATCTTCCGCTCGATCCGCGCCGCGTCGTTGGTCAACAGGTAGTCGGCCATGGCGTCGTCGGGATGCACGCCGGCGATATGGTGGGTCAGCGCGCAGACCATGCCGGTGCGGTCCTTGCCCGCCGCGCAATGCACCAGCACCGCGCCGTCCGCCTCGGCCAGGGCATGGAAGTAGCTGGAGAACAGCGCGATGTGCCGCGGCTCCAGCGGGCCGTGCCGGTAGAAGGCCTTGGTGTCCTCGAAGAACCACTCGGCGCTGAGGTCGCAGGCGGCCAGCTTCACCAGCCAGTCGGGATGCTCGGAGGTGAGGTCGTTCTCGACCACCCGGGCCGCGAAGCCCGGCCAGCGGCGCGACGGATCGCGCGCCCGCTCGTGCGGCTGGCGCAGGTCCACCACCGCCGCCACCCCCAGCTCGGCCAGCCGCTCGAGATCGCCGTCGGTGGCCGCATGGTGCGCGCCGGAGCGGTAGAGCCGGCCCTGCGGCACGCCGCGGCCGCAGCTGGTGGAATAGCCGCCGAAGTCGCGGAAATTCTCGATGCCCTCGAAGTCGATGTGACGCGTCATGGGCGGTGACCTAGCCGGATTTGCCGTCCGGATCGAGCGGTCGCGGCCGCCGTACCGGCTATCGCCTCCGCACCGCCGTCACCTCGCCGACGCCGCCCTGCAGCTTCACGTCGAAGTCGACCTTGTCGCCGGCCTTCACCGCGCCGGACACCGCCGGAGCCGCCTTGAAGGTCATGGTCATGGCGGGCCAGTTCGCCTCCGGGATCGCGCCGTGGTCGATGGTGAGGGTCCCGGCCTTGGCGTCGACCCCCGTCACCGTGCCCGAGCCCTTCGCCATCTTGGCCCCGCCGGACATGTCCATCTTCGACATGTCGGACCCGGCGACTGGCGCGGTGTTGGTCATCGAGGCGGGCGCGGCGGGCGGCGCCGAGGCCCCGTTCTTTCCGCAGGCCGCGAGGCTGCCAGCGAGGGCGAGGGCGGCGGTGGTCAGCATCAGGCGCTTCATGGACTTTCTCCTTGGGTCGAGGGGGTGGACGGTTGCGGTGGCCGCCGTCGGCGCAGCAGCAGGTAGCCGGCGGGGATGACCAGCATCGACAGCAGCGGCGCGGTCAGCATGCCGCCGATCATCGGCGCGGCGATGCGGCTCATCACCTCCGAGCCCGCCCCGTGGCCGATCAGGATGGGGGTCAGGCCGGCGAGGATCACGGCGACGGTCATGGCCTTTGGGCGGACCCTGAGCAGCGCGCCCTCGCGGACGGCTTCGGTCAGGTCGCCGGGGCCATGCTCGGCCAGCGCCTGCTTGAGGTAGATCAGCATCACCACCCCGAACTCGGCCGCCACGCCCGCCAGGGCGATGAAGCCGACGCCGGTGGCGATCGATTGGTGGAAGCCCAGCAGGTAGAGGGTCCAGACGCCGCCGGTCAGGGCGAACGGCAGCGTCGCCATGATCAGCGCCGCCTCGTCCCACCGTCGGAACGTCGCGTAGAGCAGCAGGAAGATGATCGCGAGCGTTGCCGGCACGACGAGCTTCAGCCGCTCGGCGGCGCGCTGGAGGTATTCGAACTGCCCGGAGTAGGCGATGGAGACGCTGGCCGGCAGTTTCACGTCCCTGGCCACCGCGCGCCGGAGATCGGTGACGACAGAGTTCAGGTCGCGCCCGCGCACGTCCACATAGACCCAGGTCGAGGGCCGGGCGTTCTCGGTCTTCAGCATCGGCGGGCCGTCGGTGACCTCCACGCGGGCCACCGTGCCCAGGGTGATCTGCTGGCCCGAGGCGGTGAGGATCGGCAGGGCGCGCAGGCCTTCCAGGCTGTCGCGCAGCTCGCGCGGATAGCGCACGCTGATCGGGTAACGGGCGACGCCCTCCACCGTCTCGCCGACGGTCTCGCCGCCGATGGCGCCGGCGACGATCGACTGCACGTCGGCGATGTTCAGCCCGTAGCGCCCGGCCGCCGCGCGGTCGATCCGCACATCCACATAGCGCCCGCCGGTCAGCCGTTCGGCGAGCGCCGATGAGACGCCGGGCGTGCGCTTCGCCACCGCCTCCACCGCCGCAGCCACGCGGTCCAGGTCGGCGAGGTTGGTCCCCGAGACCTTCACCCCGATCGGGCTCTTGATGCCGGTCGCCAGCATGTCGATGCGGTTGCGGATCGACGGGACCCAGACGTTGGCGAGACCGGGGACCTGCACCACCCGGTCCAGCTCGGCGGTCAGCGTCTCGGGCGTCATGCCGGGCCGCCACTCGCCACGCGGCTTGAACTGGATGGTGGTCTCGAACATCTCCATCGGAGCGGGATCGGTGGCGCTCTCGGCGCGCCCGGCCTTGCCGAACACGGTGGCCACCTCCGGCACGGTCTTGATCAGCCGATCGGTCCGTTGGAGCAGGTCGGAGGCTTTTTCGGCGGAGATCCCCGGCAGGGCCGAGGGCATGTAGAGCAGGTCGCCTTCGTCCATCGGCGGCATGAACTCACCGCCCAGCCGGCTGAGCGGCCAGGCGGTCGTGGCGAAGGCCAGCAGCGCGATGATCAGCACGGTGCGGGGCCGCTTCAGCGTCCAGTCGATGGCGGGACGGTAGGCGGCGGCCAGCCAGCGGTTCAGCGGGTTCTCCTGCTCGGCCGGGATGCGGCCCCGGATCAGGTAGCCCATCAGCACCGGCACGAGGGTCACCGACAGGATCGCCGCGCCGGCCATGGCGTAGCTCTTGGTGAAGGCCAGCGGCGAGAACAGCCGACCCTCCTGCGCCTGGAGGGCAAACACCGGCACGAAGCTGAGCGTGATGATGATCAGGCTGAGGAACAGCGCCGGCCCGACCTCGGCGGCGGCCTCGGTGACGACCTGCCAACGGATGTCGGTGGTCATCGCCTCGCCGGGGTGCTCCCGCGCCCATCGCTCCAGCCGCTTGTGGGCGTTCTCGATCATCACCACGGCGGCGTCGACCATGGCCCCGATGGCGATGGCGATGCCGCCCAGCGACATGATGTTGGCGTTCACCCCTTGCAGCCGCATCACCAGGAAGGCGAACAGCACGCCCAGCGGCAGGGTCAGGATCGCCACAAGCGCCGAGCGGCCGTGCCAGAGGAACAGGCCGCAGACCAGGGCGACGATGATGAACTCCTCGACCAGCTTCTGGGTGAGGTTGGAGATCGCCCGGTCGATGAGCTGCGAGCGGTCGTAGGTGGTGACGATCTCGACGCCGGGCGGCAGGCTGCGCTTCAGCTCTTCAAGCTTCTGCTTCACCCCGGCGATGGTGGACCGCGCGTTCTTGCCGGAGCGCATGATCACCACGCCGCCGGCCACCTCGCCCTGGCCGTTCAGCTCGGCGACGCCGCGCCGCATCTCCGGCCCGATCTGGATCGTCGCCACCTGGCCCAGGGTGATCGGCACGCCGCCGGCCGCCGTCCTCAGCGGGATGGCGCGGAAGTCGTCGAGGCCCTTCAGGTAGCCCGAGGCGCGGACCATGTACTCGGCCTCGCCCATCTCCAGCACCGAGCCGCCGGCTTCCTGGTTGGCGCGCCGGATGGCCTCCACGGCCTGATCGTGGGTGACGCCGTAGGCGGCGAGTTTCACCGGATCAAGCACCACCTGATATTCGCGAACCATGCCGCCGATGCTGGCCACCTCGGCGACGCCCGGCAGGGTCTTCAGCTCGTAGCGCAGGAACCAGTCCTGGAGCCCTCTGAGCTGGGCGAGATCGTGCCGACCGCTGTGGTCGACCAGGGCATATTCATAGACCCAGCCGACGCCGGTGGCATCCGGCCCCAGCGCCGGCTTGGCGGCCGGCGGCAGGCGGCCCTGCACCTGGTTCAGATATTCCAGCACCCGCGAGCGGGCCCAATAGAGGTCGGTCCCGTCCTCGAACAGCACATAGACGAAGCTGTCGCCGAAGAAGGAATAGCCGCGCACGGTCTTGGCGCCGGGAACCGACAGCATGGTGGTGGTCAACGGATAGGTGACCTGGTCCTCCACCACCTGCGGCGCCTGGCCCGGATAGCTGGTGCGGATGATCACCTGCACGTCCGAGAGGTCCGGCAAGGCGTCCACGGGCGTCGTGCGGACGGCGATCAGGCCGGCGATCAGCAAAGCGACAGCGGCCAGCAGCACCAGGAACCGGCCGCGCACCGAGGCGCGGATCAGGGCGGCGATCATCGGGCTGCCGGGGTCATGCGGCGCACCGTTGGGCCGGCGGGCGGCTGGTCGAAGCCGAACGCCACGCGGTCGCCGGCCTTGATCCCCTTGGCGAGCGTGGGGTCGGCCAGCCGGAAGGTCATGGTCATGGCAGGCCAGCCGATGGCCGGCACGGGTTCATGAGAGAGCGTCACCGAGGTTGGGGTGATCTGCTCGACCCGGCCTCGCGTCTCGTAGAGCGCGGGCGTCGCCGCGGCCGGCTTGGGTTGGGCGATCGGTCGCGCCTGCAGGCCCGACAGGCTGGCCTCGCTGTCGAGCAGGAACTGGCCGGAAGCCACCACCCTGTCGCCCTCGCTGAGCCCAGCCAGCACCTCGGTGCGTCCGTCCGCCTCGCGCCCCGCTTGGATTTCCGCCGGCTGGAAGCGGCCGCCGGCCTGGGCGAGCATCACCAGGTTGCGCCTGCCGGTGCGGATCACCGCCTCAGAGGGGACGAGCAGGGCCGGCTGCGGCTGACCGCCGAACTGGACGCTCGCGAACATGCCGGGCCGCAGCCGTCCGCGCGGATTGGGCAGTTCGATGCGGGCCGTCAGCGTGCGGCTCTCGGCCTGCGCCTGCGGGAGGATCGCCGTGACCCGGCCCGAGAAGACCTCGCCGGGGTAGGCGGCGAGCGTCGCGGTGGCGCCCTGGCCAAGCCGCACCTGGCCCGCCATGGCCTCCGGCACGGCGGCGTTCAGCCAGACGCGCGCCAGGCCGTTGACCTCCGCCAGGGTCTGGCCGGCGGTCACCGACATGCCGGCGCGCGCGCCCAGGGTCTTGATCGCGCCGCCCGTCGGTGTGGCGACCGTCACCACGT
This sequence comes from Phenylobacterium sp., assembly GCA_028290945.1. Lineage (GTDB taxonomy): Bacteria > Pseudomonadota > Alphaproteobacteria > Caulobacterales > Caulobacteraceae > Phenylobacterium. The sequence continues at coordinate 12,563 of JAQGIV010000138.1, forward strand.
CGCGGACCCGGCCGCTGCGCTCGACCGCATCGATCAGCGCCGGCGCCATGCCCAGCAACTGCAACCGCTGGCGAGCCGCGCGGATCAGCGCCGCATCGCCGGTGCGACGCACCGCCAGATATTCGCCCTGCGCGCCGGCCCAGTCGGGGACCAGCAGGTCGGCCAGCGGCGCGCCGGCGGCCACCACGTCGCCCGGCGCGCGGCCATAGACCCGCTGCACGAAGCCGGCGGCCTTGGCCTGCACCACAGCGACGTCGCGTTCGTCGAAGTCGATCGCGCCGGTGGCGGCGACGCCGCTGGGCAGGGTTCCGCGCTCGACGGTCGCCAGCCGAACGCCCAGGTTCTGCACCTTGGCGGGATCGATCTGCACACCGCTCGCAGGCCCCGCCTCGCCCGCGTATTTGGGCAGCAGCTGCATGTCCATGAACGGCGACTTGCCCGGCTTGTCGAAATGCTGGCCGGGGACCATCGGGTCGTACCAGTAGAGCACCGCGCGGCCGTTGATCGGCGCGGCGCCCGGCTTGGGCGTCGTGAACCGGCCGACGCCGAAGCCCACGAGCGCGGCGGCGACAATTCCGCCGATGGCCGCGAGACGAGTCTGGCGCCGCGTCATTGGTCGCTCCCGTAGGTCAGTATGATCCGCGCCCCGTCGCGCATCACCATCGCCTCGCGCTCCAGGGCAGTGAGCTTGGCGTCGGCCAGCGCGGTCATGGCGTCGAGCACATCGGCGAGATTGGCCCGGCCGGCGGCGTAGCTCTGCGTCTCCAGGTCGGCCCGCTGCTGGGCGGCGGGCAGGACGGTGTTGAGCGTCCGCTGCCATTGCTCGTGGTGCATCATGTGGTCGGCGAGATCGCCGTCGAGCTGGGCGGCCAGCGCCCGTCGGGCGTCCTCCCGCTCGGCGGCGGCCTTGGAGGCTTCGGCCCGCCTTGCGGCGATCAGCGGCTCCTGCCGCTTTGACGCGAAGATCGGCAGGCTCACCGTGAAGCCCGCCATCACCATGTCGCCGAACCTCGGATCGCGCCGTTGGTAGGCCACCTCCCAACTCCAGTCCGGCCGCTTGGTGGCGCGGGCGGCGTCGACCTCGGCCTCGGCCCGCTGCACGGCGGAGCGGGAGACCAGGATCGCGGGATTGTCCTCCAAGGCCGCGTGGAGGGCGCTGTCGTCGATCGCGTAGTGCGGGGCATCACCCACGGCGCCGGGCGCCGGCTCCCCCGTCCAGCGAGTCAGCTCGGCCCGCGCGCGGCTGACGGCGGCGGCAAGCTGGCTGCGCTTGTCGTCCAGGCTGGCGCGCATCTGCACGGGGGCCAGCGCCTGGCCCGGCCGCAAGCGGCCGGCTGCGACCCCGGACGGCTGCGCCTCCCAGAGCGGCTTGAGCGCCTTCACAACCTCGTCGACGGCCGCCAGGCGACGCTCGGCGTAGGCGAGATCGATCCAGGCGAGCGCCGCGCCAACCTTCACCTTGCGCAGCTCGGCCGCACGCCCCGCGTCAGCCTGTGAGATGTCCGACCGCGCACCGGCGACCGCTGCGCGGCGGCGGCCGGCGTTCGGCACGTCCTGCATGACGCCGATCCGCAGGTCGCTGAAGTCGTCCCGGCTGGGACGGCCGGCGTTCGGCCCCGAGACCGGGAAGCCCTCGACCGCGAAATTCAGTTTCGGATCGGGCAAGGCGCCGGCGGCCGGCGCCGCGGCGCGTGCGGCCTGCGCCTGCAGCCCTGCGGCTTCGAGACTGGGGGCGCTCGCCAGGGCGCGCGCCAGCGCCTGGTCGTAACTCAGGGGGCCGGCCTCGACCGGACCGGCGAGGCAGGCGGCGACCGCCAGCGGCGGCAGCCATCGAATGGGGGACATGGTCAAAGCTCCTGAAGCCGGCGCGCACGCGCGCCACGGCCGGCGGGGTCAAGCCGCCGGTGCGAACGGGCTCAGAGCTGGATGGGGGGTCTTAGGCCGGGGTCGGGCGGACGCGACGTCGCGGGAAGCTGCCGCGTCGGCGTCAGGATTTCCGCTGCGCTGGCCAGGAAGCGGACGCCCGTCTCGTGCAGGATCGCCGGCGTCGCCGCAGCCGTGGCTTGGCAAAGCACGTCCTGCTTGCACGGGTTGTCGGGCTTGCCGCCCTTGGCCGGAGCCTGGGCGTGATGATCCATGGCCGAGGCCATCTGCTGCATCATCGCGCAATCGGGCGGACAGGGATCGCACGGCGCGACCGCGGCGCGCGCCGGCGCGCCGCCGACCGCCAGCATGATCGCGGCGACGAGCGCCAGCAGGTTCGAGGCTCTAAGGAGCTTCAGCATTGCCGCCAAGCATGGCGCAGCGCCCGGCGCCAGGCAACCCACCCTAGCGGAACGGCGGCTCGTCGAAGCTCCTGAGCTTGCGCGAATGCAGGCGGGAGCCCTCTTCGCGCAGCAGGTCCATGGTGGCGATGCCGATCTGCAGGTGCTGGCCGATGGCCCGCTCGTAGAAGGCGTTGGCCTGGCCCGGCAGCTTGATCTCGCCGTGCAGCGGCTTGTCGGAGACGCACAGCAGCGTTCCGTAAGGCACGCGGAACCGGTAGCCCTGCGCGGCGATCGTGGCGCTTTCCATATCGATGGCCACCGCCCGGCTCTGGTTGAACCGCTGGGCCGAGGAGGAATAGCGCAGCTCCCAGTTGCGGTCGTCGGTGGTGACCACGGTGCCGGTGCGCAGGCGCCGCTTCAGCACCTCGCCGCTCTCGCCGGTGACGATCTCGGCGGCGCGGTTCATGGCCACCTGGATCTCGGCGATCGGCGGGATCGGGCTCTCCGGCGGCAGCACGCGGTCCAGCACATTGTCGTCGCGCAGATAAGCGTGGGCCAGCACATAGTCGCCGATGGTCTGCGAGCCGCGCAGGCCGCCGCAGTGGCCGATCATCAGCCAGGCCTGCGGCCTGAGCACCGCCAAGTGGTCGCAGACCGTCTTGGCGTTGGACGGGCCCACCCCGATGTTGACCAGGGTGACGCCGCGGCGGCCCTCGGCCATCAGGTGGTAGGCGGGCATCTGGTGCTTGCGCCAGGCGCCGGCGGCCACCGCGGCCTCCGGATTGGCGGTCTCGGCGGTCACATAGACCTGGCCGGCCGCCGACAGCGCCTTGTAGGGCCCGCCGGCCTTCAGCTGCTCGCAGCCCCAGCGGACGAACTCGTCGACGTAGCGGTGGTAGTTTGTGAACAGGATGTACTGCTGGGTGTGCTCGGCCGGCGTGCCGGTGTAGTGGGCCAGCCTCGCCAGCGAGAAGTCGGTGCGCAGGCCGTCGAACAGGGCTAGCGGCCGCGGGCCGTCCTGCGGATGCAGCCAGGAGCCGTCGGCGATCTCGTCGCCGATGTGCGCCAGCTCGGTGGTCGGGAAGTGCCGCGCGATCTCCATGGACGACCGGTCGGCGAGCTCCACCGAAGCGCCGTCCAGCACGTAGGGGAAGGGGATCTCCTGGGTCGAGCGGCCGACCTCGATCTCCACCGCGAAGTCCTGCAGGATCAGCGACAGCTGCTCGATCAGGTAGTCGCGGTAGAGGTCCGGCCGGGTGACCGTCACCGCATAGCGGCCGGGCAGGCCGATGCGCGCGAAGGCGCGGCCGATCCGCGGATAGGGCTGGCCGTCCGGCCAATAGAGCCGCAGCTCGGGATAGGTGAAGGCTCCCTGTGCGCGGAGCCTGGGGTCCGGCGGGCTTCCCCCCGCCAGGAAGTCTCGAAGGGCGCTGCGGAGCGCATCGACGCTGCTCCGGTACTCTTCTTCTAGCCGATCGACGATGCCGGCTGCTTTCTGCTCATTCATCGTGGGCCTTATAGCCACGCCGAGCCCGCTTGGCGAGCCGGCGGGATGGACGAGGCCCCGCTTCCCGGCCACAAAGGCTTCGACTGTTCGGGGGCGCCAACCGCATGAATCGCTTGTTCACGACCTTCATCGTCGCGGCCATGGTGCTGGGCGTGGCGGTGGGCTGGGGGCTCAACCAGTACGCCACGCCGGACCAGGCCAAGGGCGTCGCCGAGAACCTGTCGATCATCACCGACGTCTTCCTGCGGCTGATCAAGATGATCATCGCGCCCCTGGTGTTCTCCACCCTGGTCTCCGGCATCGCCCACATGGAGGACGCCGCCTCCATCGGGCGCACCGGTGCCAAGACCATGGGCTGGTTCATCTCGGCCTCCATCGTCTCCCTGACCATCGGCCTGATCATGGTCCACCTGCTGCAGCCGGGCTCGGGCCTGCACCTGCAGATGCCGGACGCCGCCAAGGCCGCGAGCGCGGTCGACATGTCCAAGTTCACGCTGAAGGCCTTCATCACCCACGTGGTGCCCGCCTCGATCGTCGAGGCCATGGCCAACAACGAGATCCTGCAGATCGTGGTGGTCTCGGTGTTCGTCGGCACCGCCGTGGCGGCCATCGACGACAAGGCGCCGGCGGTGCTGGCGCTGGTCGAGCAGGTGGCGGCGATCATGCTCAAGGTCACCGGCTACGTCATGAAGACCGCGCCGCTGGCGATCTTCGCGGCCCTGGCCTCGACGGTGGCGACGCAGGGGCTGTCGATCCTGGCCACCTACGCCAAGTTCGTCGGCGGGTTCTATCTCAGCCTGGGCCTGCTCTGGGCGTTGCTGATCGGAGCGGCGGTGCTGATCGTCGGGCCGCGCGCGCTCAGGCTGATCGCGGCGATCCGCAGCCCGGCCCTGCTGGCCTTCTCCACAGCCTCCTCCGAAGCCGCCTATCCGCGGACCCTGGAGGAGCTGCAGAAGTGGGGCGTGTCGCGCAAGGTGGCGAGCTTCGTGCTGCCGCTCGGCTACTCGTTCAATCTGGACGGGTCGATGATGTACTGCACCTTCGCCACCCTGTTCATCGCCCAGGTCTATGGCGTCCACCTGTCGATCGCCCAGCAGATCACCATGCTGCTGCTCTTGATGGTCACGTCCAAGGGCATGGCCGGGGTGCCCAGGGCCTCGCTGGTAGTGATCGCCGCCACGCTGTCCTACTTCCGCTTGCCGGAGGCGGGGCTGCTGCTGATCCTCGCCGTCGACCACCTGCTGGACATGGGCCGCTCGGCGACCAACGTGGTGGGCAACTCGGTGGCCGCCGCGGTGGTCGCCCGCTGGGAGAACCAGATCGAGGCGCCGGCCGCCACCGCCGAAAGCGCCCGTTAGCCATATCGTTTAACGGCCCATTCGCCTCGTTGCGGGATTGGTGAAGGTCCCGCCCGCCTGCGAGGCCGTTTCCGCGTGTCCGAACCCGCCGCCCGTCTCGAGACGCTTGCCGCCCGCGTGGCCGAGCTGGAAGCCGAGCGCGAGCTGACGCTGCGCCTGGCGCAGACGGATTCGCTCACCGGCCTGGTCAACCGCGGCGCCTTCACCGCCGAGCTCTGCGCGCGCCTCGACGACGCCCGCGAACACGGCCGTTCGGTGGCCCTGTTCGTCATCGACCTGGATCGCTTCAAGAGCCTCAACGACACGCTCGGCCACCACGCCGGCGACCTGCTGCTGGCCGAGGTGGGTGAGCGGCTGCGCGCCGACGCCGGCCCCGGCGAGCTCACCGCCCGGCTCGGCGGCGACGAGTTCGCCCTGATCACCGAGGGCCGCGACGTGGCCGCCCGCGCCCAGCGGCTGCTCACCAAGCTGGCCCAGCCGCAGACCATCTACGGCCGGGTGGTCAGCCCCGGGGCCTCGGTGGGCGTGGCGGTGTTCCCCGACCACGCCGCCGACGCCGGCGACCTGCAGCGGTTCGCCGACATGGCGCTCTATCGGGTCAAGACCCGCGGCGGCCGCCGCTGGAGCGCCTTCGACGCCGAGCTCAGCGCCGAGAACGCGCGCCGCCAGACCCTGGAGGCGGAGCTGCGCCGCGCCATCCCCGGCGGCGAGATCGAGCCCTGGTTCCAGCCGGTGATCGACGCCAATACCGGCCGCATCACCGCCGTCGAGGTGCTGGCCCGCTGGAACCACCCCGAGCAGGGCCTGCTGCTGCCCGCCGCCTTCGTGCCGATCGCCGAGGAGCTGGGCCTGATCGGCCAGATCGACGAGCACATCTTCGAGGCCGCCTGCGCGCTCGCCGCCCCCTGGGTGGCCGAGGGGCTGATCGAATCCATCTCCTGCAACGTGTCACCGCGCGACCTGCTGGACCCGGCCTTCTCGCGCAAGCTGATCGGCCGGCTGGCGCGCACCGACCTGCCGGCCACCGCGCTCACCGTCGAGGTCACCGAGACCTTCCTGTTGCAGGACTTCGCCCTGGCGCGCCGCCACATCGAGCGGCTGGCCGCCAAGGGCATCCGCATCGCCCTCGACGACTTCGGCACCGGCTATTCCAATATCCGCGCCCTGATGAGCCTGCCGATCCAGACGGTGAAGCTCGACCGCAGCCTGATCGAGGCGGTGGGCCGCGACGCGCGGGTCTCCAAGCTGGTCTCGGCCATGCTGCACGCCGCCCGCGCGCTGGGCGTCCGCATCGTCGCCGAAGGGGTCGAGCACGAGGCCCAGGCCCTGTTCCTGCGCGCCGCTGGCTGCGACCGCATGCAGGGCTATCTGTTCGCCCGGCCGATGCCGGCCGCCAAGGTCGAGGCCCACCTGCGCGGCAGCCCGCTCATCGACCTGGCCATGCCGAGCACGCCGGCGCTAGCCCGGCGGCGGCACGGGTAGGATTTCGGACCTCGAAACCCAAATTTTTGGCCGTCATGGCCGGGCTTGTCCCGGCCACCCAGAAGCACCGAGCCCTCAGGCAGGTCTCCCAACGCCTGCGTCTCTGGGTCCCCGGCACAAGGCCGGGGATGACGAACTTTGAGAGGGGGCCGCGAGAGCCCCATCCCGGACGTCATGGCCGGGCTTGTCCCGGCTATCCAGAAGCGCCGAGTCCGCAGATGGGCCCGCGACGCCTGCGTCTCTGGGTCCCCGGCACAAGGCCGGGGATGACGAACAGGAAAGGGAAATGCGCCCGTTGGTGTTTTCGTGGTTCAAATGGACACTGACCGCGGAGGGCCCCATGCGACTGCTGCTCAACATCCTGTGGTTCATCTTCGGCGGCTGGATCTCCGGCACGGCGTGGCTGCTGGCCGGGGTGATCCTGGCGATCACCGTGGTGGGCCTGCCGTGGACCCCGGCCGCCTTCCGGATGGCCGGCTTCAGCTACTGGCCGTTCGGCAAGGTGGTGGTCGACCGCGACGTCGGCGCCACCAGCCTGCTGCTCAACATCCTGTGGCTGCTGCTGGCCGGCTGGTGGCTGGCCCTGCACCACCTGGCGCTGGCCCTGGCGCTCGCCGTGACCCTCATCGGCATCCCCTTCGCCTGGCAGCACGTGAAGCTGGCGGCGCTGTCGCTCACCCCGGTCGGCAAGGCGGTGGTCGAGGCCTGAAGCGGGCCCCCTCGGCTTTCCAGCGCCCGCCGCGGCGTGCTTAAGTCGCCCGCTCAGTCGGGGGATTTCCAATGCACCGGTTCCGCAACGCGCTAGCCGCGCTTCTCGTGCTCGCGCCCGCCGGCGCCCTGGCTCAGGCCCCGGCTCCAGCGCCCCTGCCGCCGCTGCGGCCCGACCAGGTCGCCTTCCGGGCCATCTACCAGGAGCTGGTGGAGACCAACACCACGCTCTCGGCCGGCAGCTGCACCGCGGCCGCCGCCAAGATGGGCGCGCGCCTGAAGGCCGCGGGCTTCCCTGACGGCGACCTGACCTATTTCGCCGATCCCACGCATCCCAAGGACGGCGGCGTGGTCGCCATCCTCCGCGGCTCCGACCCCAAGGCCCGCACCGTCCTGCTGCTGGGCCACATCGACGTGGTCGAGGCCCACCGCGAGGACTGGACCCGCGATCCCTTCACCCTGGTGGAGGAGAACGGCTACTTCTACGGCCGCGGCGCCAGCGACATGAAGTCCATCGACGCGGTCTGGGTGGACACCATGATCCGCCTGAAACAGGCGCCCAAGCCGCCCAAGGGCACCTTGAAACTGGCGCTCACCTGCGGCGAGGAGACCGACGGCTCGTTCAACGGCGCCGACTGGCTGGCCAAGAACCGGCCGGAGCTGGTGCGCGGCGACTTCGGCCTCAACGAGGGCGGCGGCGGCCGCCTCGACGACCAGGGCCGGCGCGAGACCCTGGCCGTGCAGGTGGGCGAGAAGGCCTACCAGGACTACCGCGTCACGGTCACCAACCCGGGCGGCCACTCCTCGCGGCCGCGGCCCGACAACGCCATCTACCAGCTCGCCGAGGCGCTCTTGAAGGTGCGCGGCTACGCCTTCCCGATGAAGCTCAGCGACACCACCCGCGCGGCCCTGGCGCCGCGCGCCGAGCGGGCCGACCCGGCGGGCCTGGCGCTGAAGCGGTTCTTCGCCAACCCGGCCGACCTGGAGGCCGCCAGGGCCGCGGCCGCCGACGTCAGCATCAACGCCGTGCTGCACACCAATTGCGTGGCCACCCTGCTGGCCGCCGGCCACGCGCCCAACGCCCTGGCCCAGCGCGCCACGGCCAACGTCAACTGCCGCATCTTCCCCGGCGAGAGCGTGGAACAGACCCGCCAGGCCCTGGTCGGCGTGATCGCCGATCCGGCCGTCAAGGTGGAGGCCACCGACCCCGACAAGCCGCTCGCCGTGCCCCCGCCGCTCGATCCCGCTGTGATCGGGCCCATGAAGGCGGTGGCGGCCAAACACTTCCCCGCCGTGCCGCTGGTCCCCTCCATGGCGGCCGGCGCCAGCGACGCGGTCTATTTCGGCCAGATCCACATGCCGATCTACGGCGTGCCCGGCATCATGGGCGACCCGGACGGCAACGGCGTCCACGGCCTCAACGAGCGCCTGCGCGTCCGCTCGCTCTACGAGGGCCGCGACTATATGTTCGACCTGGTGAAGGCCTACGCGGGCGCGAGCTGAGGCGGCGAGCAAAAAGGGGGACGCACATGGGCCAGGTGGTCGGAATCGGCGGGGTGTTCTTCAAGGCGCAGGACACGGCGCAAGCCCGCGACTGGTACGCGCGCGTGCTGGGCCTGGCCTTCACCGAATGGGGCTCGGCGATGTTCGCCAACCCGCAGATCGGCATGCAGCAGCTGACGCCGTTTGCCGAGACCAGCGACTATTTCGCCCCCGCCACGGCGGCCTTCATGATCAACCTGATCGTCGATGACATGGACGCGGTGCTGGCCCACGCCGAGGCGGCCGGCGAGACCCCGCTGGGGCGCGAGGATCACGACTACGGCCGCTTCGCCTGGTTGCTGGGCCCGGGCGGCGTGAAGATCGAGCTCTGGCAGCCGCTGGGGCCCTCGCCGGTCTGAGGCTTGATCGCGGCCCGCGCCACCCCATCTTGAAACCTCGCGAGGCGAACCCGGTGGGTCCATCGCCCGCCTGATCAACGGGCGCGCCTGCCGACACACTCGCGACCGCCAGAACGACACGCAGCGGGTGGCCCCGCCAGTTGTCCCTGCCCAGGGATGCGTTCGTTCTGGCATGTGCCTGCTAGTCGCCGCCGAAGCCCACGAAGACGGTGGCTTCGTCCACCGACTTGCGCTCGGAGACCACCGCGTTGGCGGGAAAGGTCTCGTCGGGCCAGCCGAGGGCGATGGCCTTCATGATCACCTGGTCGTCGGCGATTCCCGCGTGCTCGCGGACCACCGGCGACTGCATGATCCCCTGGCTGTTGATCACCGCGCCCAGGCCGCGAGACCAGGCGGCGTTGACCAGGGCGGTGGCGACGGCCCCGCAGTCGAAGGGCGTGTCGTCGCTGCCGTGCAGATCCTTGTCATAGGTCACGATCACGCAGACCGGCGCGTCGAACTGTCGGAAGCCGCGCAACACCCAGTCCTGGCGGCCCTCCTTGTCCTCGCGGGCGATCCCCATAGCGGCGAACAGCTGCTTGGCGACGCCGATCTGCCGTTCACGGTGCCTGCCGGCGAAGGCCTGGCCGATGCGGAATTCGCGGCTGTGCGGCACGCCTGCGAGGTTCCGCTCGGTGTTGCCGGCGCGGATCCGATCCAGCGGCTCGCCGGTGACGACGTAGAAGTTCCACGGCTGGGTGTTCATCGACGACGGCGCGCGCATGGCGAGCTCAATCACCTCGCGGATCAGCGCCCTGGGCACCGGCTTGCGCTGATAGCCGCGGATGCTGCGCCGGCCGAGCACGACCTCATCGAACGTCACGTGGCAGCCCCTCCCCTTCGTCTTGGCGGCCTTCCTAGCAGGTCGCGGCCTTGCCGTCGGGTGAGGCGCTAGTCGTAGTGGCCCCAGCGTGCGAGCCGGGCCTCGATGCGCGAAGCCTGGCCGGCCAGGCTCTCCCATTCCCGCTTGGCGCCGCGGTCGCCCGCGCAGCGTCGGCGGCCCACCTCCATGCTGAGGTCGCCCAGCCAGTCACGCCGGAAGTGCAGCGCCTGGGCGACGGTGTCGCGGAATGCCGGGTTGCGCTTCATCCAGGCGTAGAGGGTCGTGCGACAGGGCATGTCGCGCTGCAGGCCGACGGTCGCCAGGGTCTGGCCTTCCAAAACGCGGCCCCAGACTTTGTCGAGCAGCTCCGGCGTGGCGCCGCCCGCCTGGCGCCTGCGGGTGCGGGCGAAGGCCATGACAGCCTTCAGCTCGGCGTCGAAGGCGGGCTCATCACGGCGCCAACGGGTGAGCACCTGGCGGGCGGGGGCTTCGGGGACATCGCACAATCGGGCGCCCGAGATCACGCGGGCGAGGATGGCGTCGGCGCGCGCGCGGTCGAAGGGGCGGAAGCGGCGCCGGCAGCGCGCGATCTCGTCATCACGCTTCACCTGGTTGAGGCGGACGACCTCGGCCGCGAAGGCGCCGTCCGTGGCCCGCCAGTAGCGGTAGGCGGCGCGGCTGGGCATGGCCGGATCGGCGAGGATCACCGTGACGGGTTCGCCGGCCGCGAGCCGGGCCAGGAGGATGTCGGCTTTCGTTTCATCGAAGGCGAACCGCCGGCGGAAGCGGCCGGCCGACTTGGCCGCCTGCAGGGCGTCGCGGAAGTGGGCGTCGCGGCGCGCCCAGAAGCTGACCCCCGCCGCCGACGGCATGCCGGGCTCGGCGCAGATGTCGGCGATCAGCTCGCCGGCCGTGACGCGGGCGAGGACGCGGTCGCGCAGGTAGGGCGGATGGGGGCGGTGGGCCATGGCGGGAGGAGACCATGGGGGTGCGTCAGGGGCGGACGGAGGGGATCACCCTCTCCTCTCCCAGGCGCGCCGCGCCGTGGGAGAGGCCGGGAGAGGGCGGCGCCGAGGCTTCAATTCGCGCCGGCATTGGACCCGAGGTCGCCTGCGCGCAGATCGCGCCCTCCGGGTCCAAGCGCGGCGCGATCCCACCCGCCGAGCCGCCCTCTCCCAGCCTCTCCCGCGATGCTTCGCATCCGGGAGAGGAGCAGGTCGCGCCGGCCGGTCCTTGACTTCCCCAGGCCGGCAGGCTCGCAATCGACCGTGAGATCAATGGCTGGGAAGCATCCGAGGGAATGCCTGTAAGTCAGCTCATTACCCGGCGAGTTTCGTCAAGTTCGGCAATCAGGACCTGCGCCGTCGAGCCAGCAATCGCCGTCCGTGCCTGAACACAGAAGCGGACGATGAAGGCGCGGTGTTCCTTATATTCGCGTAGCTGATAGATCGCCGCCATCTTGGTCGCGAGAGGGCCGCTCCCATCAATGAACTGCATCAGCTCAAAGAACTGTCGGCGTCGGCTGTCAGCGCGATCACGATAGCTCTTGATGACATAGGCGAGGGCTGAGCCTGCCAGCGTAGCCAGTGGCCCTACGACGCCAAGGAGCGTCACCCATTGCAGGGCCGATGACATGTGACATCCTCCATCTCGGCAGCGCCCCCTCCACCGCTCCGCGGTCCCCCTCCCCCGTCCGCCTGACGGGGGAGGTTCGCGTTATTCGGCGGGCATCTCGTTGGCGCTGCGCTTCGCCTGCACCTTGTCGAACTCCGACCAGACGCCCTTGTCGCCGTGCCACTGGCCGCGCGTGGCGGCCTTGGAGTATTCGGTGGAGCGGGCCTCGAAGAAGTTGGCGTGTTCGACGCCGGAGAGCATCGACTGCAGCCAGGGCAGCGGGTTTTCCTTGGCGCCGTAGACCTCGGGCAGGTGCAGCTGGCGCAGCCGCCAGTCGGCGATGAAGCGGATGTACTGCTTGATGTCGTCGGGCGTCATGCCCTGCACCTCGCCGGCCTCGAAGGCCAGGTCGATGAACTTGTCCTCCAGGGTCACCACCGTCTTGCAGCAGTCGACGATGTCGTCGGCCACCTGTTTGGTGACCACGCCGGTCTCGGCGTTGAAGGCGTGGTAGAGCTTGATGATGCCTTCGCAGTGCAGGCTCTCGTCGCGCACGCTCCAGCTGACGATCTGGCCCATGCCCTTCATCTTGTTGTGCCTGGGGAAGTTCATCAGCATGGCGAAGCTGGCGAACAGCTGCAGGCCCTCGGTGAAGCCGCCGAACATGGCCAGGGTGCGGGCGATGTCGGCGTTCGTCTCCACCCCGAACTGCTGCATGTAGTCATGCTTGTCGCGCATGGCCTGGAACTCGAGGAAGGCCGTGAACTCCGCATCCGGCATGCCGATCGTCTCCAGGAGGAGCGCGTAGGCGGCGATGTGGATGGTCTCCATGTTGGAGAAGGCGGCCAGCATCATCTTCACCTCGGTGGGTTTGAAGACGCGGGCGTAGCGTTCCATGTAGTTGTCGTTCACCTCGACGTCGGACTGGGTGAAGAACCGGAAGATCTGGGTGAGCAGGGCGCGTTCGCGGTCGTTGAGCTTCGACGCCCAGTCCTTGAGGTCCTCGCCCAGCGGGATCTCCTCCGGCATCCAGTGGACCTGCTGCTGCTTCTTCCAGAAGTCGTAGGCCCACGGATAGCGGAACGGCTTGTAGGCGAAGGACGGGGTGAGCAGGCCGGGCAGGTTGCGGACGGCGCCGGTCTTTGGGGAGGACGTGGTCACGGTTGACCCCTGAATCGCGGGTGGGCGGATGGAACGACGGTTGGAACGTTACCAGCCAATCGGACAACATCTAGCGCCAAGTTGGCGCAGCGACCCAAGATGTTGTGAACAAGCCTGGGGATGAATTGGGGAACCGCAGAAAACGCAGACAGGCGCGGAAGGGCCAGGCTGGCTGAGGCCGTGCCGGCGGCGAAGCCCTCTGGATGGCCACGAAAAACACGATAGGACACGAACAGCTCAGCGTGAACTGCGCCGCAGGCGCGATCGAACGGCAGGCCGCAGGACAATCTCGCCCGCCGCCGCGGGCAAGGCGCGTTCGTGCCCGTTGGTGTTTTTCGTGGCCAATAAAAAAGGCGGCCGGAGCCGCCCTTCTGCGATCTGTCCGCGTTTTCTGCGGTTTACTTGCGCGGCCGGATCGACAGCGAGAAGGCGACCATGGAGTCGTCGTGCGGGTCGACGCCGTACATCAGGTGGTCGCCCTTCACCTTGCGGTGCACGTAGCCGACCGAGGTCTGGATCGCGCCCTTGCGCCAGCCGACGCCGAGCTGGGCGTCGCCCACCAGCTTGGAGGTGGGGTCGGTGGACCAGCCGGCGCGGCCCCAGCCGGCGTCGCCGTGCAGCATGTTCATGCCCACCGCCCGGCCGCTGGCCGCAGCGAACAGATACCAGCGGCCCTGGTCGCCGAACTGGGCGCCGTCCTTGACGCCCATGGCGTTGAGCCGCTTGGCGGCCAGGTCGGCCTTGGAGACCTGCAGCATGGCGCCGGCCTCGGCCGAGGTGCCGTCGGCCTGGTCGCCGCCGATCACGCCGATGCCGGCGTGCGGCGAGACGTCGACCGCCAGGCGCCCGGCGTCGAAGCTGAGCGCGCCGGGCCAGGCGCGCATCAGGCTGATCTCATAGGATTTCGGGTCGACGCCCGCGCGGCGGGTCAGGGGCAGCTCGCCCGGCGCGCCGAACAGCGACTCCTCGCGGATGCGCAGCGAATCGATGGCCCCGCCCGGATGGGCGAACAGCGGCGCCTCGCTGGAGGTGCGGCCGACCACGCCGGCGTTCGGCGCATAGCTTGCCCGGTCGAGCAGCTGGCCGATGGGATCCGACGCCGGGGTGGGCGCGTTGCTGGCGAAGGCGGCTTGAGTCAGGGGATCGGCCGAGGCTCTCGGCCCCGCAGGCGTTCCCGCGGCAAATGCGGCGGTGGAACCGCCGCAGCCCAGGACGATGGCCAGAATAGCCACGCGCCTCATCAAAACGTTTCTCCCAGCCCAGGCTTTATTAGCCCGGTTCAGCCGTACAATTCCACGGACTAGCTAAGTCGCAAACTGAAATACGGTTCCCGTCGCTGAAAAAAAGCCGTTTCGCAGGCGGGCGTTGCCTCAGACGAGGCGCCCGGAGGATGCGGAGTCCTGACTAGACTCAACCGCCAAGAGAATTGTGACGCCCGCCGTTAAGCTTACTGGCAGGCGAGGCATTCCTCGTAGTCGGTCTTCGCCTGGCCGGAATAGTCGACCACCGCCAGCGCCTCGCCGCCGGCATGCGCCGCCCGCTGCACCGACTTGGAGCGCAGGTAGTAGAGGCTCTTGCAGCCCCGCTCCCAGGCCATCCAGTGGAGCATATGCAGGTCCCACTTATCCACATCGCCGGCCAGGAAGACGTTGACCGACTGGGACTGGCAAATATCGGGGGTACGGTCTGCGGCCAGTTCTATTACCCAACGCTGATCGATTTCAAACGCCGTCTTGTAGACGTCTTTCTCGTCCTGGGTCAGGAACTCCAGATGCTGCACCGAACCCTCGTGGGCGAGGATGCCATCCCAGACGGCGGCGGTGTTCTGGCCCTTCTCCGCGAGCAGCTGCTCCAGGTAGGGGTTCTTCACCGCGAAGGTGCCCGACAGGGTCTTGTGGCTGTAGATGTTGGCCGGGATCGGCTCGATGCCAGCGCTCGTACCGCCGCAGATGATCGAGATCGAGGCGGTGGGCGCGATGGCCAGCTTGTGGCTGAACCGCTCCAGCACGCCCTTGTCGGCGGCGTCCGGGCAGGGCCCGCGCTCGGCGGCCAGGGTGCGCGACGCCGCATCGCATTGCCGGCGCAAGGTCTTGAAGAGCCGCATGTTCCAGCTCTTGGCCAGGGCGCTCTCGAAGGGCACGTTCTGGGCCTGCAGGAACGAGTGGAAGCCCATCAGGCCGAGGCCGACCGAGCGCTCGCGCTTGGCGGCGTAGACGGCGTTGGCCATCTCCGGCGGCGCGCGCTGGATGAAGTCCTCCAGCACGTTGTCGAGGAAGCGCATGACGTCCTCGATGAAGGTCGGGTGGTCGCGCCATTCCAGGAAGGTCTCGGCGTTGACGGACGAGAGGCAGCAGACCGCCGTCCGCTCGGCGCCCAGGTGATCCTTGCCGGTGTGCAGCATGATCTCGGAGCAGAGGTTCGACTGGCGGACCGACAGGCCGAGCTCGCGCTGGTGCTGCGGCATGGCGCGGTTCACGGTGTCGGCGAAGATCAGGTAGGGCTC
>JAQGIV010000146.1 GCA_028290945.1 Phenylobacterium sp.
GCAGCAGCGCGCCGACGCCGCCAAGCAGATCTACGAGGCCTATCTAAACCGCGCCAAGCAGGTGGCGGCCGAGGGCAGCCTCCAGCAGGCCGACGCCACCGTGAACTCACCGGCCACCATCCCCACGAGCCCGTCGTCGCCGAACATGAAGCTGGGGGCGGCGCTCGCCTTCTTGGCGGCCCTGATCGCGGCCGGCGCGGCGATGCTGATGGCCGAGTTCTGGGACAAGCACCTGCGCTCGCGCCTCGACGTCGAGCGCGAGCTGGGCGTGCCGTTCGCCGGCGTGCTGCCCGACTTCCGCTCTGTGAAGCCCAAGAACCTGCGCGGGCCCGAGGCGCAGCCGCAGGAATATCTGGTCAGCCACCCGTTCTCCGGCTTCTCCGAGGCGTTCCGCAACCTGCGGGCCTTCCTGATGGTCTCGGCGCACGGCGACGACGCCAAGCTGCTGGCCATCACCTCGGCCGTTCCGCGGGAGGGCAAGAGCCTGACCTCCTTCTGCCTGGCGCGCACCCTGGCGCTCGGCGGCGCCCGAGTGGTGCTGGTGGACTGCGACCTGCGCCAGCGCGGCGTGACCAAGATCATCGGGCCGCGTGAAGTCGGTCTCGTCGAAGTGGTGCAGGACAAGGTGCCGCTGGCCGAGGCCCTGGTGCACGACGCCAAGAGCAACTGCTGGGTGCTGCCCGCCGCCGGCAAGTCGATCCCCTACGATCTGTTCTCGAACCCGGAGACCGACGACGTGCTGCGCGAGCTGTGCAACCAGTTCGACTACGTGATCCTCGACGCCCCGCCGATCCTGGGGGTCGCCGATGCGCGCATCCTGGCCGGCAAGGCCGACCGGGTCCTCTACCTGGTGCAGTGGAACAAGACCCCGCTGCGCGCGGCCCAGTCGGCGGTGGACATCCTGCACGAGTGCGGGGCCAACGTGGTCGGCGCCCTGCTCACCAAGGTCAATGTGAAAGGCCAGGCCCGCTACGGCTACGGCGATAGCAGCGACTACTACGGCTACTTCAAGAACTACTACATCGCGGCGGCCTGAGGCGGACGGGGGCGACGATCATGCTCACGGCCCGCAACGGCGCCGGACGCGGCTGGGGCGGCGGCAAGCTCGCCGCCCTTGGCCTCGCCCTGGCGCTCGCCGCCTGCCTCAAGGGGAGCCCGCCGGCGGCCGCGGCCACCGCGCCGCTGGCCCGCGCGCCCGATGGCCGGCCGCTGGCGATGACCTTCTCCGACGATTTCGACAGCTTCCGCCGCTGGTCGGGCGGCAAGGGCGTCTGGCGCACCACGTTTCGTGACGGGAAGTCGGGCGACGACGATGTCGAGGTCCGCACGCTGAGGAACAACAAGGAAGCCCAGCTCTACGTCGATCCCGAGTACGCCAGGCTCGGCCTCGATCCCTTCCGCATCCACGGCGGCCTGCTGGAGATCCGCGCCGAGCGGGCGCCGCTGCAGGCCGCCTCGGCGCTGCACGGCTATCGCTATGTCTCGGGCCTGATCACCACCCAGCCGTCGTTCTCGCAGACCTATGGCTACTTCGAGATGCGCGCCAAGCTGCCGGCCGGCAAGGGCCTGTGGCCGGCCTTCTGGCTGCTGCCCAAGGACCTCTCCTGGCCGCCCGAGATCGACGTCATGGAGAGCGTCGGCGATCCCTCGAAATACTACGTCACCCTGCACTCCAAGGCCGAGGACGACCACGGCCTCGAGGTGCCGATCGGCGCCGGCGACTTCCACGTCTTCTCGGTGAGCTGGGATGCGAAGAACGTCGTCTGGTACGTCGACGGCCGCGAGGTGAAGCGCCGGCCGACGCCGGCCGACATGCACAAGCCCATGTACCTGCTGGCCAACCTGGCGCTGGGCGGCGGCTGGGCCGGCGATCCGGACGCCACCACGCCGTTCCCCGCCGTCTTCACCATCGACTACATCCGCGCCTACAGGTTCGCGCCATGACCTCCGCCTGGGACGCCAAGCCCCGCGACATGCGCATCCGTCGGATCCGCGGCGGCGGCGAGACCGAGCCTCCGCGCCCGGCCCGGCCGCGCGTCACCCAGGTGCAGGTGATCGAACAGACGCCGCATCGCGAGGAAGGCCTGCGGATCGCCGGCGTCGACGTCGACGGCGTGTTCGCCGTGGCCCTGCTCGCGCCGATGCTGTTCGTGGGCCAGCTCGGCCCGATGGCCGTGGCGATCGTCGCGGGCCTGACGCCGCTCTACCTGTTCTTGCGCCGCGACGGCCTCTTCAAGCTGTTCCTGCCGCGCAGCTTCCTGTTCCTGGTCCCGGCCTTCGCCATCTTCTCGGTGGTCTGGTCGACGGCCACCGGCGAGAGCCTGCGCTACGGCATCGAGCTGACCATCACGGTGATCGCCGGCCTGTTGCTGTCCTCGGCGCGCAACCAGGAAGCCGTGGTGCGCGGCATCTCGCTGGCCTTCCTGAGCTACGTGGTGGCCTCGATCTTCTTCGGCGGCTACGTGGGCATCGGCGTCGGCATGGGCGGCGAGGCCTTCTCCGGCCTCAGCGAGAGCAAGAACCTGCTGGCCGACATCGCCTCCACCGGCCTGGTGGCCTCGGCGGTGGTGGCCATGCTGGGCATCCAGAACCGCCGCTGGATCTGGGTCGGCATAGGCCTGGTCTCCATCGGCCTCGACCTCTACTGCGCCATCGCCGCGCGCAGCGCCGGGGCGATCCTCGGCCTGGGTATGGCGACGCTAGCGATCGTCAGCCTGACGCCGCTGGTCTATGCCGGCAAGACGGTGCGCGCGGCGGTGACCTCGATGGTCGGCCTCTGCCTGCTGGGCATCGGCGTCTTCTACTCGACCCTGGCCCAGACGCTGATCGACTTCGGGACCAGCATCTTCGACAAGGACCCGACGCTCACCGGCCGGACCTACCTCTGGTATCGGGCCGCCGACCTGATCCGCGAGCGGCCGGTGCTCGGCCGCGGCTTCTACGCCTTCTGGATCCAAGGCAACATCGACGCCGAGGGCCTGTGGCGCTACTTCGGCATCGACGGCCGCGGCGGCTTCACCTTCCACAACACCTTCGTCGAGATCCTGGTGATGCTGGGCTGGGCGGGCCTGCTGCTGATCGGCGCCACCCTGCTGGTCGGCGTGGTGTTCCTGATCCGCCGCTTCGTGATGCGCCCGACCCTGACCCAGGTGTTCTGGATGGGCATCCTGCTCTACGAGCTCGCCCGCACGCCCATCGAGACGGTCGGCGTGGCGCCCTTCTACTTCTCCACCGCCCTGGTGTTCGGCGCGCTCGGCGCGGCGTTCAAGCGGTCCCGGTCGCGCAAGCGCGAGCGCGAGGAAGCCCAGGAGGCGCTCGCCGCCCAAGCCTGGTCCGAGGAAGCCTGGGCGGCCGCCCGGCCGGCGCCGCCGTCCCTGCGGCTGGTGAGGTCCATGCCTGAGGACAGGAGGTGAGCTTGGCCAGCGGGGCGACGGCCGCCGCGGGGCAGGGGCGCAAGCGGCGGAGCTTCCTGCATCGCACCTCCGTCGGGGCGCTGGCGCTGTCGGCGTCCAGCGCGCTGCGGCTTGGGCTGCAGCTCGCCATGCTGCCGATCCTGGCGCGGCTGATCGGTCCGGCCGAGTACGGCCTCGTGGCCATGGCCATGCCCTTCATCCTGTTCGCCAATGTGCTGTCGGACGGCGGCATGAGCCTGTCGCTCGGCCGCCGGCAGGAGGTGACGGCCGAGCTGGAATCCACGGTGCTGTGGCTGTCGACCGGCATCGGCGGGGCCATCGCCCTGGTCCTCGTCGGCCTGGCCTGGCCGCTGGGCGAGGTGATGCATCAGCCGCGCCTGCCCTGGCTGATCATGGCGCTGTCGCCGATCCTGCTGATGAACGGCCTGGCGGCGGCCTCCAACGCCCGCATCATCCGCGAGGGCCGGTTCAGCGTGTTCGCCGGCGGCGACCTGTTCTCGACGCTGGCCGGCGCCGCCGTCGCCCTGACCGCCGCCGTGCACGGCTACGGCGCCTGGAGCCTGGTCGCCCAGCAACTGGCGCTGTGGGTGGTGAAGCTCGTCTGGGTGACCGTCAACGGCCGCGCCGCCTTCCGCCTGCACTGGCGCTTCGAGGAGGCCCGCGACCTGATGAAGTTCGGCCTGCACGCCATCGGCTCGCAGCTCGCCGACTACGTCTCGCGCAACATCGACAACCTGATCGTCGGCGCGATCCTCGGCTCGATGTCGCTGGGCTTCTACGCCATGGCCTACCAGATCGTCCGCATCCCCGACATGCTGATCTCCGGGCCGCTCTACCTCTACATCTTCACCGCCGTGTCGCGGGCCGCCCACGAGTCGCAGCGCCGCGCCCTGCAGGACCTGGCGGCCTCGGCGGTCCGGCTGGCCTCGGCGGCTTTCGCGCCGCTGTTCTGCGGACTTGCGTTCATCGCCGACCTGGCGGTGCCCCTGGTGCTTGGCGACAAGTGGCACGGCGCGATCGAGCCGCTGCGTTGGCTGGCCGGCGCCGGCTTCTTCTTCTGCATCTGCTCGCTGGTCAGCGCGATCCTGATGGCGCTGGGCCGATCGGCCCTGCAGCTGCGGCTCTCCATGCTGCTGGGCGGCGCGACCATCGTCATCGTCGGCGCGACCGCACGGTTCGGCGTCACCGTCGTCTCGGCGGCGCTGGCCGGCGGCATCGGCCTGGTCTGCGCGGTCTATGTCCACCACCTGGCCAGGGCGCTGAAGATGCCGCGCCGCCGGCTGATCGCCGCCTTCGGGCCGGCCCTGCTGGGCTCTGCGGCCATGACGGCGGTGCTGCTGGGCGCACGCCAGCTGTTCGCCGGCGCCCCGCCCGCCGCCGAGCTGGCCCTGCTGGTGGCCGCCGGCGCCTCGGCCTACGGCGGCGTCATGCTGGTGGCGGCGCGCCACCAGCTCGCCGAGGACGCTCGCACCTTCGCCCGCGCCCACGTCGAGCGCGCGCCCGAAGCCGCCGTGGGCGCCGCCCCCAGCGTCGCTTAGGAGATCAGGCGATCTGTGGCTGCACGCGCGCGGCCAACCGCTTCAGCCGCGCGGTCACCGGCATGGTCAGCAGCGGCCAGATGTCCGGCGCCTTTAGCGCGCGCGTCAGTCCGCCCGCCAGGTCGCGGCCCTTCAGCCGCTGGATCACCTCATCATAGGCGATCGCCCGCTCCAGCGAGCGGCGGCGCGCGGCCTGCGCCCGGCGGGCCTCGGCAGGCAGCGCCGGGACGTCGGCCTCGAAGGCGGCGTCGGCCCGCAGCATGGCCTCCAGGTGGTCGCGGCGCAGGGCGTGGGAGATCGACCCGGCATGGCGGCGGTAGCGGTAGAGCGCCGCCGGCTCCAGCCGCAGGGTGAGGCCCGCCGCCAGCAGCCGCAGCAGCAGGTCGTAGTCCTCGCCGATGCGTAGCGTCGCGTCGTAGCGGACGCCGGCGGTGCGCCAAGCGGCGGCGCGCACCAGCGGCTTGAGATAGCCGTAGCCCGGCGCTCGGGCGTACATCCGGCTCGCAGCGATGACCTCGGCCAGGCTGACCCAGCGCGGCGCCTTGAACAGCCCCGGCGGCAGGAACGGCCGGCCGGCCCGGGCGGCGCCGTCCTCGAAGGCGATCAGGTTGTCGGCGGCGATGTCCGCGCCGTCGGCCTCGGCCCGGCGGACCAGCCGCGCCAGCCGGTCGGGCTCCATCAGGTCGTCGGAGTCGAACACCGCGATCCAGCGGCCGCGGGCGGCGGCCAGCGCCCGGTTGCGGGCCGCGCCGGGGCCCGCGTTGCGCGGCTGCACGATCAGCTGGACGCGGGCGTCGAGGGCGGCGGCCTGCTGGACGATGGCCGCGCTGGCGTCGGTGGAGGCGTCGTCGACCACGATCAGCTCCAGGGACACCAGGGTCTGGTCGAGCACGCAGCGCAGAGCGGCGGGCAGGTGCCGGGCGCCGTTGTAGTTGGCGGTGATCACCGAGACGACGGGCCGCTCGCCCGTCATGGCGCGGCCGTCAGCGGGCGCAGCTGGGGCTCAGCCGGCGGCTTGCCGGGCCCGCCGGCGGCGAGCCAGCGCCCGAGCTGCAGCCAGAAGCCCAGCGACCAGCCGAGGTGCATGATCATCGCCGCCGGGCCGGAGAGCAGCACCGCCCGGTCCCTGTGCTTGACGCCGAGCGCCAGGCCGTAGCCGAGGGCGGTCGCCGCCCAGACCAGCACCGGGATGGCCAGTGGCCAGAACCACGGCGCCGCGAGGGCGCCGAACACGGCCGGCGCGACGCCCAGCGGCAGGGCCTGGCGGATCTTCAGCGGCGTGTAGTGCTTGAGCACCGTCCGGGCCCGGCCCTTGCCGTAGCTGACGTACTGCTTCCACAGCGCCCGCGCGGTGTTGCGCGGGTGGTAGACGATGCGCGTGCGGTCGGTGAGCCAGATCTTGGCGCCTTCCTGCGTGAGCCTGAGGTCGAGCTCGGCGTCCTCGTTGTGGCTGAAGCTCTCGTCGTAGCCGCCGATCGCCTGGAAGGCCTCGCGGTTGAACAGGGCGTGGTGGCCGTGGTCGACCCAGCCGGCCCGGGCGGCGACCCGGTGCGCCGCGCCGCCGGCGCCGAGCCGCGAGTTCTGGGCGGCGGCCACGGCGCGCTGGAAGGCGTCCTCGCCGCGGGTGTCCATGGCGACCACCACCGAGTGGGCGCCGGTCCGGCGGGCCTCCTCGATCAGGGTCGAGACATAGTTCGCCGGATAGTCGGCGTGGGCGTCGATGCGCACCAGCCAGGGGCGGCCCTCGTCGAGGGTGCGAGCGGCCAGGTTGACGCCGGCGGCCTGCAGCCGTCTCGGATTGGATATCAGCCGCACCCGCGGATCGCAGGCGGCGATCTCGGCCACGATCTCGCGGCAGCCGTCCGTGGAGCCGCCGTCGGCCACCAGCACCAGCGGGTCGACCAGGCCGTCGTCCTCCAGGATGCGGCCGATCACCTGGGCGATCAGGCGGGCTTCGTTGAGGCAGGGGATGACGATGAGCGCCCGTCTGCGTTGCTGCGTCTCGTCGAGCGGCGCGGGCGCGTTGGCGAGCTCGGCCGGCAGGCGGATCAGGGCGTCGGGATCGAGGTTCGCCCAGGCCTGGGGCCACGGCGCCTGGACGCTTCCCGGCGAGCGCTTGGCGGCCTCGCCGCGGGGCGCGAAGGAACGGGGCTCGGAGGCCGTGCGCGGCCCATGCTTGGGCAGCGCGTCGTCAGGTCGGAAAGGAAGCTCAGCGCGGGGCTTCGGGTTCAGCATGGGTACGCGTGCGGTCCAGACTCTTCGGAAGCGTCCCCACCAGCGCAGCTTTGGTCGGGACGGCCTCTAAACAGCCGCGCCGGGAATATGTTCCGAGGGAAAACCGCCTTGCGCCGCAAGCTTTTGCGACTGTGCAGTCGTTGCACACGACGCCCCAACAGCCGCCTCGCGGCCGGCAACGGCGGCGACCAGCCGGCGGCAATCGTCGGCGTCGGCCACGAGGGCTTCGCGCGGCACGGCGGCGACCTCGCGGCGCAGCGCCGCGTAGCGAGCCGGGGTCAGGCGATCCAGCGCCGCCTCCAGCTCGGCGGGGCTCGCCAGCCGCAGGCCGAAGCCGTGCTCGGCGAGATAGCGGCCGGTCTGCACGTCCTGCAGCGCGATCGGGACCGCGCCGTACCGGCTCGCCTCATAGAGCCGGTTGGGCAGCAGCCAGGCGGAGTTCAGCCCCGCCTCCATGAAGTCGATGGCCCAGGCGAAGTGGACCTCGCCGTAGAGCCGCGGCAGGTCGCCCGCCGCATAGCCGCCGCCGAAGCCGAGGTTGGGCAGAGCCGCGACCTGGGCGTCGAAATCCGCGACCTCGGCGTAGGCTGGCCGGCCGTGGATGCGCACCGCCACCAGGTCCGGCCGGCGGGCGGCGAGGTCAGTGAGGATCGCCAGGCTCCTGGCGCAGCGGATGGCGCCCATCCAGCCGATCTTCCAAGGCGGCCCGGGCGGCGGGGCAGGGGATAGCCTTTCGGCGGCAGGTTCCAGCTCCAGTAGTTTGTTTTCAATGAGATATGTCGCAATGTCGAGATCGCGGCCGACGCCCTGCATCGGCGCGAAATAGCGCTCCAGGAAGGCCGGCGAACTGACCATCAGCAGGTCGGCGCGGGCCATCAGCGCCCGCTCCACGGCGCGCAGGGCGCGGCTCTTGGCGCCGTCGCCCAGCATCAGCCGGTGGATGTCCAGGCACTCATAGACAAGGCGGGCGTCCGAGCCGGCCATCCGCCGCGCGGCCTGCGCCACCGCCAGCATCTCGAGCGTCCGGGCCATGATCACCGGCGCACCCTTCAGATGGCTCCGCAGGCGCGCGGAACCCAGGGCGTTCAGCCCGGCCATCGCCGCGCGGTGCAGCAGCCGAGCGTCATAGGTCCGGCCGAGGTCGATGGCCGGGACGCCTTCGATGCTGGGCGGCGCGGTCGCCTCGCGGCGGAAGCCCAGCACCACCGGCTCGGCGCCGCCGGCCTTCAGCATCCGCACCCGGCGCGCGATGGCCGGATCGGTCAGGTCGTGGACGAAATAGGCCAGCTTCACCGCCGGGCGCCCCTTGATCGCAGCTTGAGCGTTTACGAGGAGCCAAACGCGCAACGGGCCGTTTGGAGGCCAAGGACGTCTTGGGGATCGCTGCGGGCGGGGCATGGCGCAAACATCGGCGACATCTGCGACGGTCGAGCTGGGACCGCTGCCCAAGGCGCCGGGTGAGGTGCGCTCCATCCAGTACCTGCGCGGCGTCGCGGCGTTCGGCGTGCTGCTGTTCCACGCCGCCGACCGGGCGGGCTATGTGTTCGGCCTCGGCGCGGCGGGCGTCGATGTGTTCTTCGTCATCTCCGGCTTCATCATGTGGGTGGTGACCTGCCGCCGGACGCCCTCGCCGGGCGAGTTCCTGCTCCGCCGGGTGCAGCGCATCGTGCCGCTCTACTGGGGCCTGACCCTGGCCACCGCCGCGGCGGCCATCGCCATCCCGTCCGCCTTCCCGGCCATGCGGCCGACGCTCGGCCATGTGGTCCAATCGCTGCTGTTCGTCCCGCACCGTGGGGAGACCGGCCAGATCGCGCCGCTGATCGTGCCGGGCTGGACGCTGAACTACGAGATGTTCTTCTACCTGCTGTTCGCGGCGGGGCTGATGGCGCCGGCCCGCTTGCGGCCCTGGGCGCTCACCGCGGCGCTGGTCGGCCTGGCCGCCATCCGGCCGCTGGGCGACGTGCACAACCCGCTGTGGGCCACCTACACCAATCCGCTGCTCTTGGAGTTCGGGGCCGGAGTCTGGCTGGGCAAGGCCTGGTCG
Organism: Phenylobacterium sp.; assembly: GCA_028290945.1. Lineage (GTDB taxonomy): Bacteria > Pseudomonadota > Alphaproteobacteria > Caulobacterales > Caulobacteraceae > Phenylobacterium. The sequence goes on from JAQGIV010000146.1 coordinate 9,231, forward strand.
GAGGGCCGGCTTCCCGGCCGCGGCGCCGCCTGGAGCCTCATCGCGGCGGGCGTCGCAGGCTTTGCGGTCGTCACCCTGGCCGGCGTCGACATCGAAACCGCCCGGCCGCTCTACTGGGGCCTTCCGGCGCTGTTGCTGGTCAGCGGCGCGGTCAGCCTGGAGCGCGCCGGCCCCCTGCCCCACTGGTGGCCGCTGCGCGCGCTGGGCGACGCCTCCTACTCGGTTTATCTGGTGCACGGCCTGGCCATTTCGGCGGCCTTCCGCCTGCTGCGGAACCTGGTGGACGGACCGGTCCCGGCCTTCACGGTCTCGGTGATCGCGGGCGTCGTCGCGGGTCTCGCGGTCTATCAGTTCGCCGAGAAGCCGCTGATGAAGCTGTTCCGCACCGGCATGGCGGCCAAGCGGCCAGGCGCGGCGATCCCGGCGGGGGCGGCGCCGGCTTCCAAACCATAGGCGACCTCAGGCGGCGGGAGCCCTGACGCCGGCCGCCGGTGCGGCGGGTGGCGGCGTGCGCCCGAAACGCAGCGGCGAGAGCAGCGCCTTGAACACCGGCTGGCGCAGCTCCTTGAGCATGAACCACAGCGGATTGTGCCAATAGGCGCTGCCGGCCAGCCGCAGGGCGAGCTTGGGGCGACGCATGCGCACGGCCCGGCGGGCCAGCCACAGCAGGGTCAGGCTGCGGGCGGTCCAGTAGTCGTGACGGCGCAGCCGCGGCCCGTGGCTCTCGCAGCGGCGGATCACCTCCAGCGCGGCGCGGGCCGAGCGCTCCAGGGCGTGGGACGAGCTCTGCGGCACGATCCGGTAGAGCACCAGCGGCTCGTCGACCGCCGCCACCACGCCGCGCCAGGAGAGCTGCAGCAGCAGCTGCCAGTCCTCGGTCTGGCCGAAATCGCGCACCAGGCCGGCGTCATAGCCGCCCACCGCGCGCACCGCCGCGGCGCGCATCAGCATGGCGCTGCCGTTGCCGACCGGATTGCGGGTGAGCAGTTCGCGGTAGTCGACGATGGCGGCGAGCTGCATGTCGATCTGCGGCAGCAGGCGGTCGTGCTCGTCGATCCACTGGGTGCGGGCGAAGGCGAAGACGGCGGATGCTCCCGCGGTCTCGAGCGCCTGGACGGTGCGCTCCAGGAACTGCGGCCGCCACAGGTCGTCGGAATCGATGTTGGCCACATAGCGTCCGCGGGCGGCCGCCAGCGCCCGGTTGCGGGCCGCCGCGACCCCGCCGTTGGCCTGGCGGATCAGCCGGAACCGCGGGTCGGCCCTGACAATTTCGGCGACGATCTCGGCGGTGCGATCCTTGGACCCGTCGTCGACCACGATGGCTTCGAAGTCGGTGAAGGTCTGGGCCCGGACCGAGGCCAGGGTGCGCGCGACAAACGCCTCGGCGTTGTAGGCCGGAATGATCACGCTGACTGTTGGCGCCGCTGTCATGGCCCCGCCCGGCTGTTTCACCTGCGGGCTAGAACGCGGACCCTTGCTGTTCGTTCAGTCGAGGTCGAGAAGCTCGCGTCCGGCGGCGTTGAGATCGGTGCAGCCGGTCAGGATCATGGCCACCGCCAGCTCCGAGCGCAGGGTGGCGAGCATCTGGGCCACCGCCGTCTCGCCGCCGGCGCCCAGCGCCCAGGCCCAGGGGCGGCCGACGAAGCAGGCCTTGGCCCCCAGCGACAGGGCCTTCAGCACGTCGAGGCCGGAGCGGACGCCGCCGTCCATGTAGATCTCCAGATCGCCGCCGACCGCCTCGGCGATGCGCGGCAGGGCCGAGATCGACGAGCGCACGCCGTCCAGCTGCCGGCCGCCGTGGTTGGAGACCACCAGGCCCGCAGCGCCGCAGCGCACGGCCTCGCGCGCGTCCTCCACGTCCAGCACGCCCTTGAGCACGATCGGCCCGTCCCAGTGCTGGCGCACCCAGTCGAGGTCCTTCCAGGTGACCGAGCGGTCGAAGTTGCGGGCGATCCAGGACAGGAAATCGGTCACCCGGCGGCCCTGCGTCCCCTGCTGGGCCAGGGCGCCGGCCACCGAGCCCAGGCTATGCGGCCGGCCGTGGGCCCAGACATCCCACATCCAGGCCGGATGGGTGATGCCGTCCCAGGCCTGGTTCAGGGCGCCGGTGATCCCGCTCGAGCCGGTGAAGCCGGAGCGCACGTCGCGGTAGCGGGCGCCCGGCGTCGGCAGGTCGACGGTGAACACCAGCACCGGGCAGCCGAGGTCCTTGGCGCGGCGCAGCAGGTCCTTCATGTAGCCGCGGTCCTTCAGCATATAGAGCTGGAACCAGGGGGCCACGGAGCCCTTCGCCACCTCCTCCACGGAACAGACGCCCACCGTGGACAGGCAGAACGGCACGCCCGCGGCGGTGGCGGCGCGGCTGGCCTGCACCTCGCCCCGTCGCGCATACATGCCGGCCATGCCCACCGGGGCCAGGCCCACCGGCATAGAGAGCGTCTGGCCGAGGGTCTCGACGCTCATGTCGAGGCTGGACATGTCGCGCAGCACCCGCTGGCGCAGGGCGATCGCCTGCAGGTCGCTGACGTTGCGGCGCAGGGTCTCCTCGGCATAGGAGCCGCCGTCGATATATTCGAAGAAGATCTTCGGCAGCCGCCGACGCGCCAGCTCCCGATAGTCCGACACCGACGCCGCGCGCATAGCCCCTCCCCGCGTCCCCAATTTTCGTGCTCGGGGCCGAACCCTAGCAAGCGCCGCACGGCGCGTCAGGCCTCAGACGGCGGCGGCGGCCTCCGCGGGCTGCGGCGGCCGCGGGCCCATGACGATCCAGACCTGGTGCGCCCGGGCCATCAGCTCGCCGGAAGCGCTGTAGAGCGCCACGCCGGCAGTCTCCTTGCGGCCGTCGCGGGCCAGCGTCCAGGCGAGCACGATGCAGTCCTCGCCGGCCTTCGGACGGCGGATGACCTCGCCGGTCATGGTGCCGAGCAGCGCGCCGTGGCGGCCCTCCTGCTCCACCCAGGCGAAGTAGCCGGGGCAGTCCAACGCCGCCCAGACGATCTCGCTGGGTATCAGGCCCTGCGGGTCCGCAAAGGCGGCATGCGGCGTCCAGACGGCGGCCACCACGCCCTTTGGCCGGCCGGCCAGGTGGCCCGCGAACACCCGCAGGCCGTCGCCGTCGTCCCTCTCCGCGCCGCAGGTGAAGCAGATCGGATGGAGGGGCGTGGCCAGGCCCAGGTAGCGGCGGCCGGCGGCCTGCGCCGCCTCCAGGCTGGGCGGCGGCGGCGGATCGGGCAGCTCGGCGCCGGCCGAAGCCGCGCCCTGGCCGATCAGCCGATCCTCGGCGCCGGTCAGCACCACCGCGCCGTCCAGCCGGGTCAGGCTCAGCGGCGCGTCGAGCGGGATTGGGGCGCGCAGAACGGCGGTGACGGGACCTTCGATGTCCCTCGCCAGCACGCCGCAGACATAGCCGCCGTTTCCGGAATTGGGCGGGCCGCAGAATTGGCGGCCGATCACGACTTTCGACAAGAACCAGGACTCACTTCGGCAATGATCAAATCAATGGACGAGGGTTTTCCACGGAACCAAGCGGCCGCGAAAGTCCAAAATCGGCGGCCCGGCGTTGGAGCCACGGTCGCGGCTTGCTAGCTTGCGCTGAGAACCGCCGCGGCGGATTCGGCAACGACTGGGTTCGAGGAGGTTTCTGGTGAGCGAACGGGTGGAACGGCCCTGGGCCCTGATGCGCCACCACGCCGGCTGGGCGGACGTCTTCCACATCGAGACCGAAAGCGCCGATTCGATCACCGGCTTCTATCCCGACCGCGAGACGGTGGGCCCGCCGGTCAGCTATTCGGTGCGCGCGGTGCTGGCGCGCTTCCCGACCCTGGAAGCCGCCCGCGCGGCCCGCGAGGGCGCGGTCGCCGAGTGGCGCAAGCATGACGCCGGCGTCCGCGACGCCGAGACCAAGCTGCGCGATGCGGAGAAGGCCCGCGAGGACGCCTGGCTGAGCTGCCTGCGCGACGCCGCCAAGGCGAGCTAGGGCCGGAAGCCCTTCGCGGTCCACCAGGCGACGGCGGCCGCGACCGCCGCCACGACCAGCGCGCGCCACAGCGGGGCGAACGTCAGCTTCGGGTCCTGCGCGAAGTCCTGCCGGCCGGTGATCATCGCCCGGACCAGGTTGGCGCGCTTGTGGACCCGGTAGAAGACCACCGCCGCCAGGTGCAGCACGACCAGCACCTGCAGCGCCGAGAAGCTCCAATGGTGCCACTTGGCGAGCAGGCGGCCGGTGTCAAAGCTGACCCGGTCGGAGAGCGGGCCCGCCTCGATGGCGTCGATGTCCACCGCGAACAGGCCGGTGACCACCTGGGCGATCAGCACGGCCAGCAGCGCCAGCACGCTCCACGCTCCCAGCGGATTGTGGCCGGGCATGTCGGCATGCGCCCGGCCCGGCAGGCTGCGGAGGTAGGCCAGCGTCGCCGCCGGCCCCCTCACGAAGCTCGCGAACCGGGCGCTGGCCGAACCCGCGAAGCCCCAGATCAGCCGGAACGCCAGGAGGCCCACGACGGCGTAGCCGGAGAGCCGGTGCCAATCCATCTTGCCCGCCTCCGCCGACCACCAGGCGAAGGCGACCAGGACGACCAGCGCCCAGTGCACGATGCGCGTCGACCCGTCCCACAGACGGGCGCGGACGCCGGACGGGTCGGCCATTCAGGCTCAGCCCTTTTTCTCGGGCGCCCGGTACTTGTCGTGGCAGCCCTTGCAGGCGCCGCCGACCGCGCGGACCTGGCCCTTCACCCCGTCGATGTCGCCGGCCTGGGCCAGGGCGTCGAGCTTGGCGGCTTCGGTCTTGAACTTGTCGGCCGCGGCGGCGAATCCGGCGGCGTCGGTGAAGGCCTCGGCCTTGGCTTCGGTCTTCACGCCGGCGTCGGGACCGCTGCCCTTCACGAACCAGCTCTGCAGGACGAGCGAAGACGCCTTCAGCTTGGCGGCGTTGGTGGCGATGACCACCTTGTCCGGGGTTTCCTTCTTGATCTCATCCAGCAGGCCCTTGAAGGCCGCGCCCTGGGCCTTGAAGTTGTCGTGCCGCTTGGTGGCGGCCGCCTGGCCGGTCGCGTCCGCCGCAAAGGCGCCGCCGGCGGCGACGCCGAGCCCCACGGCGACGGCCATGGCCACCGCGAATTTCTTATCCCCGAACATGTTTGGTCTTCTCCTCAGACGCGCACCTGCACGCCGTAAATGGGCGCGCTGCAAATCGGGCGGACTGTGCCGGGCGGAGCGGGCTGGCGTCAACGGGCCTAGCGGGCGGCCGTGCGGACCTGGGAGGGCTTCACCGGCGTCCCCTTCTGCACGTCCTCGTGGATCATCGCGGCGCAGTTGGCGTCCTTGGCCAGGCCCGGGTCGACGAAGGGCAGCAGGGCCGCCAGCGGCGACAGCACCGAGGCCAGCGCCACCGCGACGCCGCCCTGCGCCACCGCCTGCCCCTTCTCGATGCGCAAGCTCGGGCTGCGGATCGGTCCCTCGATGTTCACCGGCACCATCAGGCGGACCAGCTGGAACTTCTTCGGATGGCCCTGGACGCGGAACGCCAGGCGCTCGGCGCCGAGGTCGACCTGGCCGCCGCCGGTGACCAGCACCGGGCCGGTGTCGAACACCATCTGGCTGGCGGTGAGCACGCCGTTCCTGGCCTGGAAGTTGGCGACCGCGCAGCGGATCGGCGTGGTCTGCTGGCTCTTGGAATTCAGCAGGCCGAGGCCCTTGATCACGTCCACGCCCATCAGTTCGGCGATCGACTGGCGGATCTCGCCGCCCGGCGAGACGATCATCATCCGGCCGTCGGCGTTGGCGAAGGCCTTGTGCACGCTGTCGCCCGTGCCGGTCAGCTGGGCGCGGCCCACCACCGTGCCGGCGATCGGCGTGCCGCCCTGGAACTTGAACGGGAAGAGGCTTTCCAGGCGAGCGTTGGACAGCTTGAGGTCGATCTGGGTGACCGGCGCCGTCTTGCGGGCGTCGAGCTGGATGTAGCCGGCGACGCGGCCCTGCGGCAGGTCGAGGCTCAGCGGCTCGGCGCGCAGCAGGCCGTCGTTGAGCTTCACCCGCGTCGAGCCGGCGGTCAGGTTGACCGGCGCGTTGCGGATCGAGACGGCCTTGTAGGTCACGTCGGCGTCGATGCTGCGGATGCGGCGGGTGTCGAGCGTCGAGTCCGGGAAGATGCGGTTTTCCGCCGCCAGCTTCTGGGCCACCGCCTTCTGGGCGGGTGAGGCCACCACCCCGTGCTTGGGCCCGCCGCCGAACAGGGCGCCAAGGTCGGGGAAGTTCAGGTTGCGGGTGACCAGATCGGCCTGCAGCATGGTTCGCGGCCGGCTGGAATCCACCTCCATCTCGCCGGAGAGGTCCGAGGAGCCGACGCGGCCGCCGATCTTGTCCAGCCGATAGATGTGGTCGTTGCGGGTCAGCCGGGCGTGCAGGTCGTAGGGCGGGGTGTTGGGCAGGGCGACGCCCGTCAGGCTGTAGAGATCGGCAAGGTCCGGGCCGCGCGAGGTGGCGTCCATGTAGAAATGGCCGAGGTCGAAGGGCTTCGGCACCGCGCCCTTGGCGGTGACGTAGGTGGCCCCGGCGCGGATGTCGGCGTCGAACGGATAGGGCTTGTTGCGATCGATGTTGAGCAGCGGCCCGCCGGTCACCTGCAGGGTGAAGGGCTGGGTGTTCAGCGTGCCGTGGCCATCCATCTGGAAGCCGTGAATCTGGCCGCCTTGCCGCTCGTGGGCGCTGATCGAGCCGGTGAAGACCAGCTTGCGGATGTCGTCCTGCACCTTCAGGTCGCCGGCGTTGATGATGAAGTTGCGGATCGGCGGCAGGCGCAACGGCGCGCCGGCCTGCTTGCCGTCGGAGAAGTCCCAGGTCGCCCGTCCGGCCTTGTCGCGCCACAGGGTGACCTGCGGGTCGTCGAACTCCAGCCGGCGCAGGTCGAGGTTGCCGGTGAACAGCGGCGCGAGGCGGATGCGCACCGCGATCCGGCCGATGTCGGCCATCGGGCCGCGTCCGGCCCAGGTGGGATTGGCCACGTGGACGCCGTCGACAGTCGCCGTGGGAGTCCAGGACCAGGGATGGACATCGAGGTTGCCCGAGATGGTCACCTCGCGGTGCAGGCGGGCCGAGGCGAAGCGGGCCATGGGGGCGCGGAACCAGTTCCAGTCCCAGATCGCGGCGATGAAGGCGACCAGCAGGGCGAGCGCCAGGAACAGGGCGCCGGTGACGATGGCCGCGCGCCGGCCGGAGCCGGGGCGATGCTCGGCCCGGGCATGGTGGCGCGCCTGCCAGCCGTGGAACGCCGCCCAGCGGTCGTTCAGCCAGGCGCGGGGGCTCGATTTGTCGACGGTGTCGCTGGACAAGAAAAACTCCGCAATGGCCTTTCAACGCGCGGGCGGTCCGGTCGAGTTCCCCGTGCGATGTTAGTGGCTTACGCCGCGGCCGCTGACGGCGGCCCAGGCCGTGCCGGCCAGGATGCGGAAATCGAAGGCGAGCGAGCGCCGCGCGAGGTACTCGGCGTCGAGCTTCACCTTGTCCGGGATCGGCAGCTCGTCGCGGCCGTTGATCTGCGCCCAGCCGGTGAGGCCGGGCCTGAGCGCCTCGACGCCGGCCGCCGTGCGCAGCGCCACCAGGTCGTCCTGGTTGAACAGGGCGGGCCTGGGCCCGACCAGACTCATGTCGCCCTTCAGCACGCTCCACAGCTGCGGGATCTCGTCCAGGCTGGTGCGGCGCAGATACCGGCCGAGCGGGGTGATCCACTGGTCGGGGTCGCTGAGCAGGTGGGTGGCGACGTCCGGCGCGCCGGTGCGCATGGTGCGGAACTTGGGCATGGCGAAGATGCGGTTGTAGCGGCCGACCCGCTGCGACCAGTGCAGCGCCGGCCCGGGGCTCTCCAGCCGCACCGCCAGGCCGATGGCCAGCAGCACCGGCGAGAGCAGGATCAGGCCCGCGAGGCCCCCCAGGATGTCCACCGCGCGCTTCACGCGGCCAGTCTTAGCCCGCGTCGCTCAAGCTTGGTAGACGCGCGCCTCGCCGGCCTCGCCCAGCGTCTCGGCGGTCCAGCGGCAGATCGCCTCCAGCGGCGCGGCGAGCTCGGCCGGCGCGCCCAGCAGGACCAGGGCGCAACCGTTCATCTTCATCGGATCGGTGAGCGGCCGGATGCGGGTTTCGGCGACCAGCGCCGGAGCCTCCACGGCATCCTCGAAATCCGCCAGGAAGCCGTCGAAGGTGGCGAGGTCCTTGAGCGGCAGCCAGATCAGCAGCTGGGCGCGGGGGTTGCGGCGGCGCACCGCCTCGGCGGTCTCGACGATGCGGGCGTAGTCGTCGGCGCGTTCGAACGGCGGATCGATCAGCACCAGCGCGCGGCCGTCCTTCGGCGTCCGCGCCTCCGCCGCCTCATAGCCGTCGGCGCACAGGGTCTCGACATTGCGCCGGTCCTTCATCGCCTGGCGCAGCGCCGCGTGCTCGTCAGGCCTCAGCTCGCAGGCCACGTGGCGGTCGGCGGCCCGCAGCGCCTGCGCGATCAGCCACGGGGAACCGGGATAGCGCCGCAGGTCGCCGCCGCCATTGAGCTTCGCCACCGCGGCCGTCAGCGGCGCGAAGGCCTCCGGCGGGTCCTTCGCCGCCATCAGCCGCACGATTCCGGCCTCGGCCTCGCCGGACTTGCGCGCCTCGGCGCCTTGCAGGTCGTAGAGGCCGCGCCCGGCGTGGGTGTCGATGACGGTGAGCGGTCCGCCCTGGGCGGTCAGGCGGTCGAGCAGCTGCAGCAGGGCGGCGTGCTTCACCAGGTCGGCGAAATTACCGGCGTGGAAGGCGTGGCGGTAGTTCACGGGCGCTCACTCGACATAGGAACCGGCCCCCGCATAGCACGTTGGCGGCGGGCCATGGCGCACCTCGACAGCACCCCCGCCCAGCTGACCCCGGACGAGGTGAGGGCCGCGGGCCTGCGCCATGTCTCCGACCACGATCCGGGCGTCACGCGGCGCAGGTCCGGCGCCGGCTTCAGCTACCGTAGGCCCGACGGCGGCCAGATCGACGAGCCGACGCTGGACCGCATCCGGCACCTGGCCATCCCACCCGCCTGGACCGATGTCTGGATCTGCCCCGATCCGCGCGGCCACATCCAGGCCACCGGCCGCGACCAGAAGGGGCGCAAGCAGTACCGCTACCACGACCGCTGGCGGCAGGTGCGCGACGAGAACAAGTACCACCGGCTGATCGCCTTCGGCCGCGCCCTGCCCCGGCTACGGGCCCGGGTGGAGACGGACCTCGGCCAGCGCGGCCTGCATCGCGACAAGGTGCTGGCCGCCGTCGTGCGGCTGATGGAGGTCACCCTGATCCGCGTCGGCAACGAGGAGTACGCCAAGCACAACAAGAGCTTCGGCCTGACCACCCTGCGCGACCAGCATGCCAGGATCCGCGGCGCCCAGGCGGTGTTCGAGTTCCGCGGCAAGAGCGGCAAGATGCACAAGGCCGGCTTCCACGACCGCCGGCTCGCCCGCATCGTCAAGGCGTGCCAGGACCTGCCGGGCCAGCGGCTGTTCCAATACCTCGACGACGAGGGCGAACAGCGGGCGGTGGAGTCCGCCGACGTCAACGCCTACCTGCGCGAGGCCATGGGCGAGGACTTCTCGGCCAAGGACTTCCGCACCTGGGCCGGCACGGTCAACGCCGCGCGGGCGCTGGCCATGGCGCCGGAATGCGGCAGCGCGGCCGAGGCCAGACGCAACATCAACACCTGCGTGAAGGCGGTGGCGGGCCTGCTGGGCAACACCCCGGCGGTCTGCCGCAGCGCCTACATCCATCCGGTGGTGCTGCAGGCCTATGCCGACGGCGTGCTGCCGTTCAAGGGCCCGACCGAGGGCCGGGCCTTCGAGCTCGCCGTGCTGCGCTTCCTGGAGGAGGCGCGCGACGAGGCCGCGGCGCCGGCCAAGCCTCCGGCAAGGGCTCGACCCCGCGCGGCGGTCCACGAGGCCCACGCGGCGGCCCGCTAGCCTTCCCTCGCGTCGCGCCCCTAAAATGCCGCCTCGCGCGCGGCGGGAGTCGCGCCGCAGGAGACCTGCCCGTGCTGCCCCAGCGTCTGCGCTTCGGCGCCTTCATCGCCCCCTTCCATCCCGTCGAGGAGAACCCGACGCTGGCCATCCAGCGCGACCTCGAGCTGGTCCAGCTGTTGGACGAGCTGGGCTACGACGAGGCCTGGATCGGCGAGCACCACTCCGCCGCCTATGAGCTGATCGCCAGCCCCGAGGTGTTCATCGCCGCCGCCGCCGAGCGGACCAAGCATATCCGGCTGGGCACCGGCGTCTCGTCCCTGCCCTACCACCACCCGCTGATGCTGGCCGACCGGATCAACCAGCTCGACCACATGACCCGCGGGCGGGTGATGTTCGGGGCGGGCCCCGGGGCGCTGGTCTCCGACGCCTGGATGATGGGCATCCCGGTGCAGAAGCAGCGCGACCGCATGGACGAGGCGCTGGGCGTCCTGGTGAAGCTGCTGCGCGGCGAGGAGGTCACCCACCAGTCGGACTGGTTCGAGCTGAAGAACGCCCGCCTGCAGATGACCCCCTATTCGCGGCCCTCCGTCGAGATGGCGGTGGCCAGCCAGGTGTCGCCGACCGGGGCCAGGGCGGCGGGTCAGCATGGGCTTGGCCTGCTGTCGCTGGGCGCCACCACCACCGCCGGCTTCAATGCGCTGGCGTCGAACTGGGCGATCGCCACCGAGCAGGCCGCCGAGCACGGCCAGACCATGGACCGCAATGCGTGGCGGCTGGTCGGGCCGATGCACATCGCCGAGACCCGCGAGCAGGCCATGGCCGACGTCCGCTTCGGCCTCGACAAGTGGATCTATTACTTCCGCGAGATCGCCAACCTGCCGCTGGTGCCCGACGGCGACGACCCGGTGAAGGCGATGATCGACACCGGCATGGCGGTGATCGGCACGCCGGACGACGCAGCCGCCCGCATCCGGCAGTTGGTGGAGGAGAGCTCGGGCTTCGGCGCCTTCCTGTTCATGGATCACAACTGGGCGCCCTGGGACGCCAAGAAGCGCTCCTACGAGCTTGCCGCGCGCTACGTCTTCCCGCAGTTCCAGGCGCTGAACGTCAACCGCCAGGCGTCCATGGACTGGGTGCGCGGCAACAAGGAGGAGTTCACCACCCAGGTGCGCGCCGCCGTCGGGGCCCGCATCGTCCAGCACATCCAGGAAAAGGGTGTGGAGAACATCCGTCCCGAGATCGTCGCCCTGATCACCGGCCAGGCGCCGGCGACGAAGCCCGAGACGACCGACTAGCGGGCCGGGCGCGGCGTCCCTAATTGTGAAGCTGATTCCGGGGGTGTCGCGATGGATCTGCAGGCCTATTTCGGCCGCATCGGTTTCACCGGCGAGGCGCGCGTCAACCCCGCGACCCTGATCGCCCTGCACCGCGCCCACCTGCTGGCCATCCCCTACGAGAACCTCGACGTGCAGTTCGGCCGCGCGGCGACCACCGATCCGGAGGCCGCCTTCGAGAAGATCGTCACCCGGCGGCGCGGCGGCTGGTGCTACGAGATGAACGGCCTGTTCGGCCTGGCGCTGCAGACCATCGGCTTCCAGGTCACGCGGCTGGCCGGCGGCGTGATGCGGGGCGCGCTGGGCGAGGACGTGGTGGGCAACCACCTAGTGCTGGGGGTGCAACTCGACCGGACCTGGATCGCCGACGTGGGCTTCGGCGACGGCGCCTTGGAACCCTTCCCGCTGCAGGCCGGGCCGGTGCGCGCCGGCGGCTTCGAGTGCCGGCTGGAGGCCGTCGAGGGCGGCTGGTGGCGGTTCCACAACCACGCCTTCGGCGGCGCGCCGAACTTCGACTTCCGCCTGGAGGCCGCCGATCCGGCGCGGCTCGCCAGCCAATGCGCCTGGCTGCAGAGCTCGCCCGAGAGCCCTTTCGTGCTGAACGCCACCGCCCAGCGTCACCGTCCGGGCGAGATCCTGATCCTCCGCGGCCGGGTCTTCAAACGCGTGCGCCCCGACGGTTTCGAGGACCATCTGGTCGGCTCGGCCGGGGAGTTCGTCGACGTCCTGGCCCGCGAGTTCGACCTCGACCTGCCGGAGGCCGCGAGCCTGTGGCCGCGGATCACGGCGCGTCACCAGGCGCTGTTCGCGACTCCGGCCTAGCGGCGGTAGGCGAAGCCCACGCGGACGGTCCTGGGCGCCGAGAAGCTGGTCACCCCGTCGGCGGTCTGGCCCACGTCGATCTCGGCGTCGGCCAGGTTGTCGACCGCCAGATAGACCTCCGAGTTGGGCGCCGCGCGCCAGCCGGCGCGGAGGTCGATCTGTGTCCCCGCGCGCAGCTTGCGGCTGTTCAGGTCGTCCTCGAACCGCGCGCTCTCGTAGCGGACGTCGGCATTGAGCGTCAGCCGGTCGCTCGGCCGCCAGTCGAGGCCGGCGGTCAGCGTCAGCTCCGGCGTCTGGGCGGGGCGCAGGCCGGTGAGCTGCGGCGCGACGGAGCCGCCGTCCACCCGCGCGTGGGTCGCCGAGACGGCCGCACGCCAGTTCAGCGCCTGGGAAAGGTCGCCCGACACTTCGCCCTCGAAGCCATAGGCCTTGATCTCGCCGGCGTTCTGCCGCTGGCGCAGCGTGCCGCCGGCCGGGATGAAGCCGGCGGTCGGGAAGGTCCCCGGGCCGATGCCGATGGTGACGTTGGTGATCGGGTCCTTCAGCCAGTTGTAGAAGGCCGTGCCCGACCAGCGGACCGGACCGTCGCCGCCGATCCCCGCCTCGATCCCGCTCAGGGTTTCGGGTTTCAGCAGCGGATTGGATTCCGTCACGTCGTTGCCGACCCGGAACGGCCGATGCAGCTCGTTGATGGTCGGCGGCCGAAAGCCCGCATAGGCCGCGGCCCGCAGCCAGACGGCCGGCGTCAGGCTGTAGCGGGCGCCCAACCTGGCGGTCGGCGTCGTGCCCGAGGCGTCGGCGGTGTGCTGGTTGAGGGTGTTGAGGCCGGTCGCCAGGTCCCACTCCCGCCGCTTGGCGCCGGCGTTCGACCAGCCGTCGAGGCGCACCCCGCCGGTCAGGATCAGCGGCGCCTGGTCGTAGGCCGCCTCCAGATAGGCCCCGCCCACCAGGGTCTCGCCGCCCGCCTCGCGGCCGCGGGTGAAGACCCCGTTGGCCAGCCGGAAGCGCTCGTAGTCCGTGCCGCGCGCGAACCGCACGTCCAGGCCGCTCTCCCAGGAGACCGCGCCGGCCTTGCCCTGCAAGGCCGCGTTCAGGCCGTAGCCGATGGCCGGGGTGGAATATTCGTCGTTGGCCGGGGTGGTGGCGCCGCGGCCCGCCGCCACCGCCACGGAGCTGTTCTGCAGGTCGCTGCCGCGCACCCAGAGCTGCAACCGCCAGCCGCCGACGCCCTGGCTGGGCGTACGGCCGAGGGTGAAGGTGGCGTGCGCGCCGGAGGCGATGGAGCGGGCGCCGAGCAGGCCCGCGCCGCGGCGTTCCTCATAGGCGCCCAGCCGCGCCGAGCCCACGACGCCGTCCACCAGCTCGTGCTGCACGCGGAACGACAGGGATTCGTCGCGCAGGGTGAGCGGGGTGTCCGCCCGGCCGGCCGCGGCGCCGCGGACCGGCGTGTAGCCGGCGCTGGTCTCGGCCTGGCCGACCACCAGCAGCCCCGGCGCGCCCCCGGCCGCGGCCAGCCGATAGGTCTTGCGATCGCCGCCTGACACATCGAGGGCCGACAGCCCGTCGGTCGCCCCGCGCTCCTGCAAGGCGACCACGCCGGTCAGGGCGCCTGCGCCATAGGGTCCGGCGCCTGCGCCGCGCACCACGGTCGCGCCGTCGAGGCCTTCCGGCGGCAGGGCCGTCCAGATCACCCAGCCGCCGAACGGATCGTTCTGTGGCGCGCCGTCCAGGGTCACCAGCGCCCGGCCGGCGCCCGAGGGGGCGATGGCGCGCAGCGACAGGCCTTGAGTCGTAGGGTTGGCCGCCAGGCTGCCGGTGCGCCGGAACAGCGACACGCCGGGCACGCGCTTCAGCGCCTCGTCGAGCCGCGGCGTGGTCTTGAGGATCTCCGGCCCGATCTGCACGGCGCTGAAGGCCGCCTCGCCGCCCAGCGGCGCGAGCCTCGGCGGATAGACCACCACGACCTCGACCTGATTGGCCGGCGGCGGCAGCGCAGTCGGCATCGAATTCCCCCTCTTCGGCCGCGCTTCTAGCTGAGCCGTGTCGCGCACATATTTCGCAGATGTGCGGACGCTGGCCGCGGTCGCGGTTCGGCTTTACCTAGGTGGCATGAGCGAGCTGGCGGTCAAGGTTGCAATCGTCACCGGCGCGGGAAGCGGCATCGGCCGCGCCGTGTCGCTGGCCCTGCTGAGCGCCGGCTGGTCGGTGGGCCTGGCCGGCCGCCGCGGCGAGCTGCTGGAAGAGACCGCGGGCATGGCCGAGACGCCGGGCCGCGCCCTGCCGGTGATCACCGACGTTAGCGACAAGGCCTCGGTCGACCATCTGTTCGAGGCGGTGCGGGGCCGCTTCGGCCGGCTCGACCTGGTGTTCAACAACGCCGGGACCGGCGCGCCGCCCGTCCCCCTGGAGGAGCTCTCCCTCGACCACTGGAAACGCGTCGTCGACATCAACCTGACGGGCGCCTTCCTGTGCACCCAGGCGGCGTTCCGGGTGATGAAGGACCAGGATCCGCGCGGCGGTCGGATCATCAACAACGGCTCGATCTCGGCCCATGCGCCGCGTCCGCGCTCGGTCGCCTACACCGCCACCAAGCACGCCATCACCGGCCTGACGCGGCAGGCGTCGCTGGACGGCCGCGCCTACGACATCGCCTGCGGCCAGATCGACATCGGCAACGCCGGCACCGAAATGACCCGGGCCATGAGCCGCGGCGTGATGCAGGCGGACGGCTCGGTGGCGCCGGAGCCGGTGATGGAGGTCCAGGCGGTGGCCGACGCCGTGCTCTACATGGCCGGCCTGCCGCTGGAGGCCAATGTGCAGTTCATGACCGTGATGGCCACCAAGATGCCGTTCGTCGGCCGCGGCTGAGGCGGATCAGGCCGCTTTGGCGGGCGCTTCGGGGACCTTGGGGGCGACCACGGCCGGCACGAGGCCCTCCGGCGCGGTCGCCTCGGCGGTGAACGGCGCGAAGCTCTCGGTGAGCGCCTGGGCGTAGTCGTCGAGCATCTGGGTCCAGTAGCCGAGCTGCAGGCCCAGCAACTGGCTCGGATGCTGGGTCGTCGAGGCGGTCTCCCAATAGTCGGCGATGGCCTGGCTGCGGCGGCTGGCCAGGGCGGTGGCCGCGGTCAGCCCGGCGATCGGGACCCCGGCCGCGAGCCGCGTAGATAGTCCAGACATCGGAAGCTCTGTGGACATGGCGACGTCTCCTGCGCGTCCCCCGACCGCACGGGGAGCCTAACCTCTCGGCAAAGCAGGGCTTTTTCATTTGATGGTGACGGCGCCCGGAGCGGGTCACGAGGCCGTGCTTTGACCATTCCGCGGGCGATGGGCGCCCAAATCCCGGGCCCGGCGCCCAGACATGCTGCAATGCAATATTGCCGTGCTGCGACGCAGCGAATTGGGTTGCGCCACACCGGGATTCGCGCGATTCGTCATTCCAGGCTTCGAGATCGGGCGTCAGTTTCCGGTCCAGGCCTGAGAGGAACGTCGGGACAGGGGTTGGCAGCAACCTCAATTCCGGACCTGAAAAAATGCTTCGTATGACCCTCCTGGCGGCCGCGGCCGCCCTGCTCGCCACCTCGGCGAGCGCGCAATCCATCCGCATCAGCACCATCGGCAAGACCCCGGTCCAGCTCAAGGCGGAGGTCACCAAGGCCGCCGAGAAGCTGTGCTGGCGTGAGACCGCGGGCTCCAGCTTCCCGATCGACGCCCAGGCCTCCTGCGTCGAGCACGCCGTGCGCGCGGCGCTGGCCCGCTCGCCGGGCCCGGCCTACGCCCAGCGCTGAGACCTAGTCGGCGAAACTCGGCTCGCGCTTCTGGAGGTTGGCCGTCACGGCCTCCACCTGGTTGGGCGAGCCGATCAGCGCCGTCTGCTCGCGGCTCTCCTCGAGCAGGATGGCGTGCTGGTCGCCCTCGGCCATCAGATTGAGCAGCCGCTTGCCGGCGCGGATGGCGTGCGGGTTCTTGGCCGCGATCTCGCGGGCGAGCGCCAGCGCCTCGGCGTAGGGATCGGCGCAGACCCGGGTGGCGAGGCCCATGGCCACCGCCTCCTCGCCGTTGAAGACGCGGCCGGTCCAGGTGAGCTCGCGGGCCACGTCGTCGCGCACCAGGCCGCGCATCAGCACCATGCCGGCCATGTCCGGGACCAGGCCCCATTTGATCTCCAGCACCGCCAGGCGCACCTCGGCGGTGACGAAGCGCAGGTCGCAGCCCAGCGCCAACTGGAAACCGCCGCCCAAGGCCACGCCGTGGATCGCGCCGATCACCGGCACGGGGATCTCGCGCCAGACCATGCAGGCATGCTGGGCGTGGTTGGAGCCGCCCGCCGTGCGGTTGGCGGTGACGAGGTTGCCGGTCGCGCCCTCGCCGCCCCGCCGCGCGCCGGAGGCCATCTGCTGGAAATTGCCCATGTCGAGCCCGGCGCAGAAGGCGCGGCCCTCGCCGGACAGCACCACGGCCCGCAGGCCCGCCTCCGATTTCAGCCGCTCGCCGGTCTCCACCAGGGCCGCGAACATGGCGTTGTCGAGGGCGTTCATCTTGTCGGCCCGCACCAGGCGCACGACGGCGACGCCGTCCTGGATATCGACTGTGACGCGGTCGTTCATGGGCTTGTTTCTCCGGATCAGACGCGGGCGATCAGATAGCCGACGCGGGGGAAGTGGACGTGCAGGCGGCCGAGGTCTTCGGTGTCGCGGGCGATCACCACCCGCTGCGGCGTGAGCGCCACCAGATGGCCGGCGATGGCGTCGCGGCCGTAGTCGTCGGCGGCGACGCTGACCAGGTCGCCGGGCGACAGGCCCAGCGGATCGGCCGCATCGTGGGCGGGGCCCGGCGCGGGCTCGCAATCGCGGGCGACCTTGAGCGCCTCGGCCCCGGTCATCTCCGAGCGCTTGCCGTGGCCGATGGCCCGCATCCGGCCGCGCCAGGCGTCGACGCGCGGGAAGCTCACCAGCAGTTCGTCAGCCTGGCTGCGCGCCGCCGCCGAAAGCCACCAGACGTTCATGTAAGCTGCGATGTCGGCGAGAGACGGCGTTGATCCGCCTAGGAAATCTCCGTCCGCCAACCCGTCCTCAATCCACCCCGCGTGGACCCGCCATTGCGCCTTCATCGGCAAGGCCGCGGCCTTCATGGCGGCCATGTCGAAGGGGCGGCCAGAGAGCTTCTCGCGGTCGGCGATAAACGCCTTCGGCACCTGGTCGCCGATGACCCCGAACACCACGGCCACCGTCGCCTGGAAGAACAGCCGGTCGGCCCAGATGTTGACCGCCCAGTCGCCGCCACGGGCCAATTTCGGGGCGGGCGCGCGCGCCTCGATCTCCGCCAGGATCACCTGGGTGTCGCAGTAGATGTCGGCGCCGACCTGCATCACCGGGATGCGCCGGTAACCGCCGGTCAGGGGGACGAGCTCCGGCTTCGGCATGATCACCGGCTGGATCACCGAACGCCAGGCCAGGCCCTTCACGCCGAACATCACCCGCGGCTTCTCGGAGAAGGGCGAGGTGTCGTAATGGTGCAGGATGAACTCGGCCATCAGCCGAACTCCGGGGCGAAGCGGATGTTGTCGCGTTCGAGGCCCTTCAGCACCACGTCCAGACCGCCGGACTTGATCATCCATTCGAGGCGATGGTCGCGGTATTCGCGCTTGAACAAGCCCTTGGCGACCAGGTCGGCGACGTCGCCCATGCCGGCGCTGCGGCTCCACTGGCGGATGTCGTCCACGGTCGCCGCGACCGAGGGCCGGGCGTTGGCGCGGGCGTGCCACTCGGCGAACCGTGAGCCGGCCGGCAGGGCATGGCCCTGCCCCACGGCGCCGTTGACGAAGGGGATCACAGCCAGGTCGCCCCAGCCGAAGGCCTCGCCGTTGAACCAGGTGCGGTGGCCGAGCTGGCGCTCCAGCCAGGCGTAGAAGCCGGCGAGCTGGCGGCCCGCCGCGGCGCGGATCGCCTCGGCCTGCGCGCCTTCCGCGCGCTTGAACCAGCTGAGCTCCGACAGGCCCCAGGTGATCGCCTCGAAGTGGGTGTCCATCACCTCCTCGAGCATGCGCACGCGGGCCCGTTCCTCCGGCGCGTGCGGCCGCATGGCCTCGGCCGGATAGGCGTCCTCCAGGTATTCGAGGATGATGGTGGAATCGAAGACACGGACCTCGCCGTCGACCAGCGCCGGCACCTCGGCCCGCGGATTGGCCTCGACGAAGGCGCCGGCCGCGCCGCCGGCGCCCATGCCCTGCGGCAGGGTCGCCGCGAAGACCAACCCCTTCTCGCGTAGGGCGATCTTGACCTTCTGGGCGTAGGGCGAGAGCGGATGCTCGTAGAGGGTCAGGCTCACGGCAGGATCTCCGACAGTTCGACCTTCTGCAGCCGCTTGGCCGCCTGGAAGGCCGGCCGCGCCTTCAGCCGCTGCCAATAGGCGGCGATCGCGGGCGAGACCCCGTCCAGCAGCTTCAGATGGTTGGCGAGCAGCAGCGCATAGCCCACCGAGATGTCCGCCCCGGTGAACCGCCCGGCGCAGAGCCAGTCGGCCTTCGCCAGCGCGCGGTCAACATGCTTCAGCCGCGACAGGAACCAGCGGGCGTAGTCGTCGGCCACGTGCTCGGCGCGGCCGGGCTCCAGGGTGCGGTAGCGCAGCACCAGGGTCTGCGGAAAGGTCAGCGTCGCCTCGCCGAAATAGAGCCAGTTCAGCCAGGCGCCGTAGGCCGCATCGCCGGTCTCCACGAGCAGGTCATTGGGCGCGTGGCGGACGGCCAGGTACTGCACGATGGCCGCCGATTCCGTCATCAGCGTCGGCCCGTCGATCAGCGCCGGGATGGTGCCGAGCGGATTGATCTCCAGGTACTCCGGCGCCTTGGCGCGCGGCGGGAAGGCCAGCAGATGCAGCTCGTAGGGAACGCCCAGCTCCTCCAGGGCCCACAGGGCGCGGAACGAGCGGGCGTCGGGGCAATGGTAGAGCTGGATCATGAACGCAGCCCCTTGAGCCAGTCGAGCAGCAGGGCCGTGGTCTGCGCCGGCCGTTCCTGCTGGGTCCAGTGGCCGCAGCCGGCCAGCAGGTGGGCGCCGCGCAGGTCGGTGGCGTGCTGGCGCATCAGGGCGGCCGGGTCGGCGATGCGGCCGAAGCCGTTGAACGCCGGGTCGCGGTCGCCGCCGATCAGCAGCGACGGCTGATCGATCTTGCGGTCCTTGAAGGCCTGCAGCCAGGCGAAGTCACGCTCATGGTTGCGGTAGCGGTTGATCGGGCCGCGGAAGCCCGACCGCTCGAATTCGCCGACGTAGTCGTCGAGCTCGGCCTCGCTGAGCCAGGCGGGGAACGGGTCCGGATCGACCATGCCCTCCAACAGGGTGGCGTCCGCCGGCTTCTGCGGCCAGCTGCCGTCCGGCGCATCGCCGCTGATGCCGTAGTAGAACTTGCGCAGGAAGCCGCGGACGTCGGCCTCCGCCTCGGCCTCCGGCGGTCCGACCTTCTGGAACCAGGCCTGGTAGAAGAACCGGTCCTTCTTGGTGAAGGCTTCGGTGAAGATCTCGGTGAACGGCCGGTTCGGCACGCCGGTGTAGGGCACCGACAGGCCGGCCACCGCAGCGATGCGGTCGGGCCGCGTCAGGGCGGTGTTCCAGACGATCGGCGCGCCCCAGTCGTGGCCGATCAGGATCGCGGGGCGGTCCGGCTGCAGGGCGTCGGCGACGCCCGCCACGTCGGCGGTGAGATGCTGCATCGCATAGGCCTCGATCGGCTGCGGCCTGTCGGACCCGCCGTAGCCGCGCACGTCGATGGCGCAGGCGGTGAAGCCGGCCGCCGCGATCGGCCCGATCTGATGGCGCCAGGAGAACCAGCTCTCGGGGAAGCCGTGCACCAGGATCACCAGCGGGCCGGCGCCCTCCACGGCGCAGCGCAGCCTCACCTCGCCCACGTCGATGGTGCGGAATTCAGGCATGGATCCTCCCCTTGGCGCCATGTTCCCGCCGCGGGCGGCCGTGGCAAGCCTGACGCGGCGTCAGGGTCGCGCCGCCGGCGGCTAGAGGACCGGTGTGTGCGAGGCTCGCCTCAGGCGGCGGGCGCGGCCTTGCGCGGGCCGCCAGCCGCCACCTCGGCGGTGATCTCGGCGTGCTCCTCGAGGGCCTCGACCACCAGCTCCAGATGTTCCGGCACCGGCTGGGTGGCGACAGTGCGAAACAGGCCCTGCAGGCCGCCGTCGATCAGCGCCAGCCTGCGCCGGCGCTCGGCCGCCCGGGCCTTGGTCCACAGCACGAGGGTGACGCCGGCGGCCAGCGGCCAGACGACGGCGGCCGAGGCGGCGGCGATCTGGAGCGGGTCGGCGAAGCTGCTCATGGGCGCGCCCTCAGCTGAACCGACGGACTGAAGCGTCGGCGTGCGTTTCGCTCAATAACAAATGACGTCCGGACACGAAAACAGCCCCGCTTTTCCAGCGGGGCTGACAGGAATGTAAGGAGCGGCGAACTTCGCCTGAAAGGATCGCTGCGCAGTCTCATCAGCATGATCGAGGGCCGCTTCCCAGCTCAAGCCGGGAGGTCGTCCTCATGTCCCGTAGCTTGCTGAAGAGGCGTCGTCATGAAGGTCGGTTTTATCGGATTGGGCCGGATGGGCGGCGGCATGGCGGCGAACCTCCTGAAGGCCGGCCATGAGGTCACCGTCTACAACCGCACGCCCGCCAAGGCCGCGGCGCTGGCCGCCCGAGGCGCCAAGGTCGCCGACAGCGTCGCCGAGGCCTGCCGCGGCCCAGCCGTGATGACCATGCTGGCCAACGACCAGGCGGTCGAAGAGATCGTGTTCGGCGACGAGGGCCTGCTGGCCAGCCTGCCGGCCGGCGCCTTGCACATCTCGTCGAGCACCATCAGCGTCGAGCTGGCCGAGCGGCTGGCCGCGGCGCACGCGGCGCACGGCAGCCGCTTCCTCTCGGCGCCGGTGTTCGGCCGCCCCGACGTCGCCGCCGCGGGCCAGCTGATGGTCATCGCCGCCGGCCCCGCCGGTGCGATTGAGGCGGCGACGCCGCTGCTGGACGCGGTCGGGCGCCAAACCTCCATCGTCTCCGACATCCCGGCGAACGCCAACCTGGTGAAGCTCAGCGGCAACTTCCTGCTGGCCTCGGTCATCGAGTCCTTGGGCGAGGCCATGGCGCTGATCGCCAAGGGCGGCATCGACCGCTGGCGGTATCTCGACATCCTGACCTCGACGCTGTTCGACGTGCCGGCCTACCGGATCTATGGCGGCATGATCGCCAACGGGCGGTTCGAGCCGGCCGCCTTCGCCGCGCCGCTCGGGCAGAAGGACATCCGCCTGACCCTCGCCGCGGCGGAGGACCTGGGCGTGCCGATGCCGCTCGCCAGCCTGTTGCGCGACCGGTTCCTGACCCTGATGGCCCATGGCGGCGAGCGGCTCGACTGGTCGGCGCTGGGCCGCCTGGCCGGCGCCGACGC
>JAQGIV010000167.1 GCA_028290945.1 Phenylobacterium sp.
TGCGGGCCAACGAGCCGGGCAACCTCGCCTATCAGCTGACCAAGAGCCGGACCGAGCCCAACACCTACAAGGTGCTGGAGGTCTACAAGGACCAGGACGCCCTGACCCATCACGGCGGCACCGACTATTTCAAGGCGGCCGGCCCGAAGTTCGGCGCGGTGCTCGGCGGGCGGCCGGAGATCGAATACCTCGACGGCGTGGGGTGATCGGCCATGGACCTGGCGTTCTCACCTGAGGACCTGGCGTTCCGCGACGAGGTCCGCGGCTTCATCGCCGAGGCCTTCGACGCCGACATGCGGGCGCACGCCGCCCAGTCGAAGAACTCATCGATCGACAAGGCGGGCCAGGTCCGCTGGCTGAAGCGGCTCAACGAGAAGGGCTGGGCGGCGCCCGACTGGCCGGCCGAATACGGCGGCGCGGACTGGAGCCTGACCCAGAAGTACATCTTCGAGATGGAGATGGCGCTGGCCGGGGCGCCCTCGACCACCAACATGGGTCTGAAGATGTGCGCCCCGGTGATCATGGCGTTCGGCACGGACGCGCAGAAGGCCCAGCACCTGCCGAAGATCCTCTCCACCGACGTCTGGTGGTGCCAGGGCTATTCGGAGCCGGGCGCGGGGTCGGACCTGGCGTCCCTGGCGCTGAAGGCTGAGCGCGATGGCGACCACTATGTGCTGGACGGCTCGAAGACCTGGACGACCTATGGCCAGTGGGCCGACTGGATGTTCTGCCTGGCGCGCACCAGCCAGGAGGACATCAAGCAGAAGGGCATCTCCTTCCTGCTGCTGGACATGAAGACCCCCGGCATCAGCATCCAGCCGATCTACACCCTGGATGGGCCCAGGCCGGGCGACCAGGAGATCAACCAGGTGTTCTTCGACAATGTCCGCGTGCCGGTTTCGAACCGCATCGGCGAGGAGGGCCTGGGCTGGACCTACGCCAAGTACCTGCTGCAGTTCGAGCGCGGCTCGGCCTATGCGCCGGGGCTCCAGAACATGCTGAACAAGGTCAAGAAGATCGCCGCGGTGGAGCGCGACGGCCGCGGCGGGCGGGTGCTGGACGACCCGGACTTCCGGCGCAAGCTGGCCGAGGCGGAGATCAAGACCGAGGCGCTGAACGCCACGGAGCTCAGGGTGTTCGCCGGGCGCGCCAACGGCGAGGCGATGGGGGCGGTCTCCTCAATGCTGAAGCTGGAGGGCTCACAGATGCAGCAGACCATGACCGAGCTCGCCCTGGAGGCGGCCGGGGTCTACGCCGCGCCCTTCGTGCAGGACAGCTGGGCGGAGATCGAGGGGCGGACCAACACGCCGCGCGCCGGGCCGGACTGGGCCGCGACCGTGGCGCCCCAGTACTTCAACTACCGCAAGACCTCGATCTATGCCGGGTCCAACGAGATCCAGCACAATATCATGGCCAAGATGGTGCTCGGCCTCTAGGCGGCGAGCGCCAGGGCGTCGCGGGCCTGGGCGGCGATCTCCAGGGAACGGACGCGCCTGGCCTGATCGAAGATCTGGGCGGTGATGATCACCTCGTCGGGCCGGTGGCGCTCGACGAAGGCCTGCAGGCCGGCGCGCACGGTCTCTGGTCCGCCGACCACGGCCTTGGCCAGCGGCGAGCCGGGCGCGGTGGTGGCGGCCAGCTGTCCGTCGAGGTCCTCGACCGGCGGCGGCAGCCGGCCGGGCTGGCCGCGGTGCAGGTTGATGAAGGCCTGCTGCAGCGAGCTGAACAGGAAGCGGGCCTCCTGGTCGGTGTCGGCGGCCACCAGGTTCAGGCCGAGCATCAGGTAGGGGCTGTCGCGGAATTCCGAGGGCGTGAAGCGCTGGCGGTAGATGGCCGCGGCCTCCTCCAGCATCTGCGGCGCGAAGTGCGAGGCGAAGGCGAACGGCAGGCCGAGCGCGGCGGCCAGTTGGGCGCCGAAGGTGCTCGACCCGAGGATCCACACCGGCACGTTCGAGCCCGATCCCGGCACCGCGCGGATGGCCTGGCCGGGCTGGGGCTCCTTCAGGAGGGCCAGGAGCTCGATGACGTCCTCGGGGAACTGGTCGACGTTGCCGGCCAGGGTGCGGCGCAGCGCCCGCATGGTGAGCTGGTCCGTGCCGGGCGCGCGGCCGACGCCGAGGTCGACGCGGCCGGGGTAGATGGCCTCCAGCGTGCCGAACTGCTCGGCGATGACCAGCGGTGCGTGGTTGGGCAGCATGACGCCGCCGGCGCCCAGCCGGATCGTCGAGGTGCCTTCGCCGGCATAGGCGAGCGCGACTGCGGTGGCGGCGCTGGCGATGCCGGTCATGTTGTGGTGCTCGGCCAGCCAGTAGCGCGCGAACCCGAGCCGCTCGGCGGCCTGGGCGAGTTCGCGGCTGGCGCGCAGCGACTGGCCGGGGCTGCCGCCCTGGACGATGGGCGACAGGTCGAGGACGGAGAGGGCAACCATCCCCGCTATGTGGGGATGGCGCTGGCCCTCGCCACCTGCCCGGCGGCTTTTACTTGCCGAGCTGTCCGCGGATCGCGCCGCCCGGGAACGCCTTGGTGTGGATGTTGACGTAGTAGTCGTCGGGATCCTGGATCAGGTCCTTGGCGACCGCCGCGTCTACCGTCGCGCAGCCCGCGCTCTTGCCCGTCGCGTCCGTCGGGGTGAGCGGCACCACCGGCGGGCCAGAGGCGCCCTTGGCGCCCTTGTGGATATGCGCGGCGACCGCAGGGGCGCTGAGGTCCTTCGCGGTGAGTTCCCAGCACACCTGGTTCTGGCCGACGTTGACGCGGATGCTGGCCGTGCCGGTCGCCTTGGGATCGGCCGCGGGGGTCTCGTTGGCGCCGGTCATGGCGGCGGTGAGCGGCCGGCCGCCCTTCGGAGCGTCAGCAGCGGCGGCCGCCCCGGCGAGGCCGAGTCCCACCACGGCCGCGAAGCCCAGAGTCTTCAAGGAAATTGTCATCGAATGCCTCCCAGTTTTGTTGGGAGGATCAGAGAACCTTCAACGCCGCGCCGTCAACGCCACACGGCTCAGTTGCGGGTCGGGATGACCACCGGCAGGTGCTCGTAGCCGTGCACGAAGGAGGAGTAGACCCGCTTCGGCGGCCCCACCACATTGATGGTCGGGAAGCGGGCGAGGATCTCCTCCCAGATCACCTTGAGCTGCAGCTCGGCCAGGCGGTTGCCGACGCAGCGGTGGATGCCGAAGCCGAAGGAGAGGTGCTGGCGCACCCGGGGCCGCTCGATCCAGTAGTCGTTGGGCCGCTCGATGACCTCTTCGTCGCGGTTGCCCGAGACGTACCACATGGCGATCTTGTCGCCTTCCTTGATGGTCTTGTCGCCGAGCTGGAAGTCCTGCAGCGCCCGGCGGCGCATATAGGCCAGCGGCGTCTGCCAGCGGATGGTCTCGGAGACCATGGCGGGGATCAGCTCGGGGTTGGCCCTGAGCAGCTTCTCCTGGTCGGGATTCTGGCTGAGCGCCAGGATCGAGCCGGTGATGGTGTTGCGGGTGGTGTCGTTGCCGCCGACGATCAGCAGGATCAGGTTGCCGAGGTACTCCATGCGATCCATGTCGCGCGTGGACTCGCCGTGGCACAGCATGGAGATCAGGTCGGGCTTCGGCGGGGCGGCGATGCGCTCGTTCCACAGCCGCATGAAGTAGTCGACGCACTCGAACAGCTCGGTGCGGCGCTCCTGCTCGGCGAGCTCCGGGTCGGTGGTCGAGAAGATGCCGCTCTCCGGCGCGGCGGTGGCCACGTCCGACCAGCGGGTCAGCTTGCGGCGGTCCTCCCAGGGGAAGTCGAACAGGGTGGCCAGCGTCATGGTGGTCAGCTCGATGGAGACCTTGTCGACCCAGTCGAACTCCTCGCCGATCGGCAGGTCGTCGAGGATCGCCGCCGCCCGCTCGCGGATGATCGGCTCCATCTTGGCGAGGTTGGGGCCGGCGACCACCGGGCTGACGGTCTTGCGCTGCACGTCGTGCTTGGGCGGGTCCATGGCGTTGAACATCGGCAGGGTGAAGTCTTCCGCCGGGTCCGGCAGGACGATGGTCGGCTCCGACGAGAACCTTTCGTGGTCGGAGTCCACGGCCATGATGTCGTTGAACTTCACGATCGACCA
>JAQGIV010000045.1 GCA_028290945.1 Phenylobacterium sp.
AGCTCGCCGCCCGGGCCGGGGCCGCGATGGTGCTGGCCACCGCTTCGTCGGATGAGCGGCTGGAGAAGCTGAAGGGCCTCGGCCTGACCCACGGCATCAACTACGACCGCGACGACGTGGTCACCGAGGTGATGCGGCTCACCGACAACAAGGGCGCCGACGTGATCGTCGATCCGGTCGGCGGCGCCATCCTGCAGTCCTCGATCCTGTCGCTGGCCTACCGCGGCCGGGTCTCGATGGTCGGCCAGGCCGGCCGCGAGCCGATGACGGTCGACGTCTCCACCATGATGGGCGGCAATCGCAGCCTGTCGGGCGTCTTCCTGGGCGCCGAGATCGGCACCGACCGGGTCTACAACCTGATCCAGGGCCTGATCGAGGACGTGGCCAAGGGCGAGCTGAAGGTGGTCATCGACCGGCAGTTCAAGCTCGCCGACGCCGCCGACGCCCACCGCTTCATCGAGAGCCGCCAGGCGGTCGGGAGAGTGTTGCTGGTTCCGTGAGTTTCAAATTGCTCCCCTTCGGGGGAGCTGTCAGCGAAGCTGACTGAGGGGGCTTCCGCTCAGACGCCGCGGCGGAAGCCCCCTCCACCGCTTCGCGGTCCCCCTCCCCCGAAGGGGAGGAATTTTAGGGAGACGCCTCATGCCGCGTGCGAAGAACGGCCAGGTGGAGATCGAGTACCAGACGTTCGGCGACGACCGGCCCGAGACGGTGATCCTGATCAACGGCCTGGGCTCGCAGATGACCCGCTGGCCGGTGGCCTTCTGCGAGACGCTGGCGGCGAGGGGCTACCGCGCCATCCGCTTCGACAACCGCGACGTGGGCCTGTCGAGCTGGCTGGAGGGGCAGGGCTATTCGATCCAGGACATGGCCGCCGACGTCATCGCCGTGCTGGATGCGGCCGGCGTGGGCAAGGCCCATGTGGCCGGCGTCTCCATGGGCGGGATGATCACCCAGACGGTGGCCATCGAGCATCCGGAACGCGTGCTCTCGATCACCTCGATCATGTCGGCCACCGGCGCGCCGGGGACCATGGACTCAACGCCCGAGGCGGCCGCGGTGCTCAACGTCCCGCCGCCGGACCCCAAGGCCGACTTCGAGGTGTTCGTGGCGCACGGCATGAAGAACGCGCGGACCATCGGCAGCCCCGGCTATCCGTGGGACGAGGCGGCGCTGCGCGAGCGGGTGATCGCCGAGTACAGGCGGGCCTTCAACCCGGCGGGCGTGGGCCGGCAGATGGCCGCCATCCGCGCCGACGGCGACCGCACCGCGCGGCTTTCGAAGCTGAACGTGCCGGCGGTGGTGCTGCACGGCGCGGACGATCCGCTGCTGAAGCCCTACGGCGGCGAGATGACCGCCAAGGCCATCCCGGGCGCCGAACTGCGCATCATCGAAGGCATGGGCCACGACCTGCCGCCGGGGCTCTACGACACCATCATCGACGCCATCGTCGCGGCCGCCGCGCGCGCCAAGACCGCGGCCTGATTTCACACCACAGGGGGAACTCCATGGGACGTCTTGAAGGCCGCTCGGCGGTGATCACCGGGGCGGCCAGCGGCATCGGCCGCGCGGCCGCGAAGATCTTCGCCGCCGAGGGCGCGCGCGTGGTCTGCGTCGACCGGGCCGAGGCCGTGGCGGAGACCGCCAAGGCGATCGTCGAGGCCGGCGGCCAGGCGGTGGCCATGACCGGCGACGCGGCCGACGAGGGCTTCGTGGCGCAGTACGTGAAGCGGGCGGTGGACGAGCACGGCGGCCTGGACGTGGTCTGGGCCAACGCCGGCATCTCCGGCGGCTGGACGCCGATGGTCGAGCAGGACGCCGCCCACTGGGCCGAGATCGTCCGCGTCAACCTGATCGGCCATTTCCTGGCCCTGAAGCACGCCAGCCCGATCATGGTCGCCCGGGGCAAGGGCTCGATCATCATGACCGCCTCGGTGGCCGGCATCCGCTCGGGGGCCGGCGGCATGCCCTATTCGGCCTCCAAGGCCGGCGTCATCAGCCTGGCCCAGACCGCCGCCAACGAGCTCTACGGCACCGGCGTGCGCGTCAACGCCATCTGCCCGGGCCTCATCGAGACCGGCATGACCCAGCCGATCTACGACCAAGCGCGCCAGCGCGGCACCGACGACAAGATCGGCCAGCTGAATCCGCTGATGCGCGGCGGCGAACCGCACGAGATCGCCAACATGGGGCTGTTCCTGGCGTCGGACGAGGCCAGCTACGTCAACGGCCAGTTCATCGCCGTGGACGGGGGGCTGTCGTCCTCGCACCCGGTGGTGCGGCGGCGGCGATAGCGGCGGGCCGGAAAATTCGGCCTGGCCTTGGCATCCCCACAAGCTGGACAAAAGGCCGCCACATTTCGGCGGTGAAACACCAGGGACGCCGGCTCGACCCCCCAACCCCGATCGGCGTCACACACACGGACCGAGCCCCGGCGACCCTCCCAGCCGCCGGGGCTCCTTTCGTTTCGGGCGCTATTCGAAGCGGCGGCGGCGCACCCAGCGGGGCAGGCCGGCCCGGCGCTGCGGACCCAGCCAGTGCAGGGCGGCCAGCACGGCGACGGTGGCCAGCGCGCCCAGCGCAAAGGCCCCCGCGGTGGCCAGTGAGATGCCGGCCGGCCCGACGGTCAGCGGCCGGGGCTCCATCCACTGCACCAGATCGCCGTTCGGCTCCGGCGGCAGGACATCGTCGATCTCGTCGAACATGCGCTCGGTCATGGCAAAGCCTCCGCCCGGGGTTCGTGTCCGGGAGCCCTTATCGTTCCAACCCCCGCCCATGCGCTCGGTTCCTTGGCCCGCGGCGCGGCCCGGGGGTTCCGCAACAGCCGCGCCTCAGGGTAGAAGTCGCGAACTCCCTGTTCAACGATCCGCATACGGACCCGATGGCCGGACACTCGAAGTTCAAGAACATCCAGCACCGCAAGGGGCGCGCCGACGCGGCCCGCTCCAAGGCGTTCTCCAAGCTTTCGCGGGAGATCACCGTGGCGGCCAAGGCCGGCATGCCCGACGTCAACATGAACTCGCGGCTGCGGCTGGCGGTGGCCAACGCCAAGGCCGAGTCCATGCCCAAGGACGTCATCGAGCGGGCCATCAAGAAGGGGTCCGGCGGCGATGCGGAGACCTATGAGGAGATCCGCTACGAGGGCTTCGGGCCGGGCGGGGTGGGCGTCATCGTCGAGGTGCTGACCGACAACCGCAACCGCGCCGCCGCCAACGTGCGCTCCACCTTCTCCAAGCACGGCGGCAACCTCGGCGAGACCGGCAGCGTCGCCTTCATGTTCGACCGGGTGGGCCAGATCGTCTATGCGCCGGCCGCCGGCTCCGAGGACCAGGTCATGGAGGCGGCCATCGAGGCCGGCGCCGAGGACGTGGCCTCCGACGAGGACGGCCACACCATCTACACCGCCTTCGAGCAGCTCTCCGAGGTGGCGGCGGCGCTGGAGAGGGCGCTGGGCGCGGCCAAGTCGACCGCCATCGTCTGGCGGCCCAAGTCGCAGACGCCGATCACCGGCGACGCGGCGGCCAGCCTGATCAAGCTGCTCGACGCCCTGGACGACGACGACGACGTGCAGAACCTCTATTCCAACGAGGACATCGCGGCCGACGAGCTCGAACGGCTGGCCTCCTAGCCGGACCACCCCCCAGGAGGGACCCATGGCCCGCCGCCCGCAGCAAGATCCCCGCGTCACCGACCTGCGCCGCTATCGGCGCGAGCGGGAGCGGGCGAGCCGCGCGGCGCGGAAGCCGCCCCGGCCCGCCAACGAGCCGCTGCTCGGCGGGCGGCGCAACGCCGGGGTGTTCCTGGTGGTGGCGGTGCTGATCCTGGCGGCCATGGCCTACCTGCAGGGCCGCATCTAGGGCGCCGCCAGGGAAGGCTTGGCGCAGGCGGCGCAATAGGCTCAACTCCGCCCAACAACCGTTTGGGGGGAAGACACCATGAAGCTGCAACTCTGCGCCATTGCGCTGGCCGCGACCGCGATCGCCGGGACCGCGCGGGCCGCCACCGACTACGTCACCGTGCCGCTGGAGGTCAGCGTCAACGCCCCGGCCGACGTGGCCTGGAAGAAGATCAGCGGCTTCTGCGACATCGGGACCTGGATGAAGACCACCTGCGTCATCACCTCGGGCAAGGCCGACGAGGTGGGCGCGGTGCGCCGCATCGCCGACCGGGTGGACGAGGTGCAGGTGGCGCGCACCGCCTGGTCCTACAGCTACGCCCAGCCGAAATCGCCGATCGACTACCACGGCACGGTGGAGATCCGCCCCGACGGCAAGGGCAAGTCGAAGCTGCTCTACACCCTGGTCTACGACGCCGCGGGCCTGCCGGCCGGCGCCGACAAGACCAAGGACGTGGCCAACCGCACGACGATGTTCACCCGGGTGATCACCACCATGAAGGCCATCGCCGAGGCCAAGTAGCGGTCGAAGACCGCAGAAGACTCCAACCACGGATTTCACGGATGGACACGGGTGGCCTCGGCGTATCCGTGAAATCGGTGGAATCCGTGGTTTGCCTTGTTGCGCTTCGCGCAGCCTAGGTCAGCCAGCGCCGGGGCCAGACGCGGCCCAGCGGGTGGACGCGGCCGGGGGCCAGCGCCATGCGCTTGATCACCCTGGGCGAGAGGCGGGCGAAGGCCTCGACGGGTTCGACGCCGCCGAACGGGCTCGTCGCCACGTGGCCGACGGTGACCGCCTGGTCGATGGCCGCCCATTCCGCGCGGCTGCGGTCCTCGTGGCCGACAGCGTAGAAGTGGCGCACCGGGGCCGCCTCGTCGGGCAGCTCCAGCATCACGCCGACCATCCAGCTCATCGGGGCCAGCTCATTGCGGCCAACTCACCGGACGAAGGTCGCCAGGATGTAGATCAGCACCAGCAGGCCGAAGCCCACGACGATGGCGCGGCCGGTCAGCTTGCGGCGGCGGGCTTCGCGGTCTTCGGGGGTCGGCGGGGGATTGGTCATCGCCGACACCATTCCGCGGATCGCAGCGGCGGAGCAAGCTCGACCGTGCGGGGCCGTCCTCAAATGAGACCCCGAGGAACCAAGCTTTGCTGCTCTCGGTTTCGCGAAATTGGTCCAGAGGGAGCTTCCAACATGACCCGCACATTGCTGCTTTGCGCCGCCGCGGCGGCCGCCCTGTCGCTGGCCGCCTGCAACAAGAACCAGGCCTCGAACACCGCCTCGAACGTTGCCGATTCCGCGAGCAACGCGACCCAGTCGGTGACCAATTCCGCGGAGACCGCGGTCAACAAGGCCCAGGACGTCACCGGCGCCGCGGTCGGCGCGACCTCGGCCGCGACGCTGGGCTCGCACGACACCGGCGCCTTCGTCTCCAACGCCGCCCAGAGCGACATGTACGAGATCCAGGCCGGCCAGATCGCCCTGCAGATGTCGAAGAATCCCGACGTGAAGGCCTTCGCCCGGCGGATGATCAAGGACCACACCGCGCTGACCAAGCAGATGACGCCGCTGATCAAGGCCGCGGGCCAGACGCCGCCGGCCGATCTCGACCAGCGCCGCAAGGGCTTCCTGGAAAACCTGAAGGCGGCCGACGCGGCCTCCTTCCACGAGACCTATGTGGACCAGCAGGTCGCCGCCCACGACGAGGCCCTGACCCTGATGCAGGGCTACGCCAAGGACGGCTCCGACCCCGGGCTGAAGGCCGCGGCCGGCAAGGCCGTGCCGACCGTGCAGATGCACGCCGACATGGCCAAGAAGCTGCAGGCCAAGCTGGCCGGCGCGAAGGGCTAGGCGTGGCGCCTCCCCTCCCCTTGATGGGGAGAGGCTTTGGATTGCTCCCCGTTTGACCGCCGGCGGATAACCTCGCTATGTGATCGCCGTTCAGAGCGCCGACCAACAGGCGCCCGCGCCTCGCATTCGGGAAAAACGCCATGACCAGGATCACCGCCGCCTTCGGCGCCGCCGCCCTCTTGACCCTCGCCGCCACCTCAGGCGCCTGGGCCCAGGCCCCGGCGCCCGCCGCCCCCACCGTGGTGCGCGGCAAGGTCACCGCCCTGGCCGCAGACTCCGTCACCGTGCAGCCCGACAAGGGCGCGCCGCAGAAGGTGAGCCTCGCGCCCACCTGGAGCGTGGCGGTGATGAAGCCGGTGGCCATCGACGCCATCCAGCCCGGCAGCTTCATCGGCACCAGCAACATGCCGAAGGGCGACGGGGTGGGCACCAGCCTGGAGGTCCACGTCTTCCCGCCCGGCGTGAAGATGGGCGAGGGCCACTACGGCTGGGACCTGAAGCCCGGCTCGATGATGACCAACGGCACGGTCGGCAAGGTGGTGGCCGGCAAGAAGGGCAGCCGCGAGCTGGACGTCGCCTACAACGGCACCGGCATGCGCCACATCGTGGTGCCGGCCAGCGTGCCGGTGGTGCAGATCACCGGCGGGACCCGCGAGCTGGTGAAGGTCGGCACGCCGGTGTTCATGGTGGTGCGCAAGAACCCCGACGGGACCCTGGCCGCCGGTTCGGTCTCGGTCGGAGAGAACGGCGCCAAGCCGCCGATGTGATCGCCAGGCGCGCGCGCTGCGTTAAGTTCGCAGCATGCGCCGCTTCGCCGTCCTGATCGCACTCTTCGGCTCGCTCGCGACCACCGCCCAGGCCGCGCCTGCGCGCCTGACGGAGGCCGAGGTGCGGGCCTTCGTGGCGCGGCAGGAGAAGGCCTGGAACGCCGGCGACGTGGCCGGCTTCTTCGGGCTGGCGACGCCCGACGCCAGCTACGCCGACCAGGCCCGCGCCAAGGACGGCCGCGTTGTGCCCTACGGGACCAGCAACCTGGCCCAGGCGCGCGCCCAGGCGAGCCGCTTCTTCGCCAAGTCCCGCACCCGCGAGACCATCACCCTGCGCATGGTGCGGATCGCGCCCGACGGCCGGAGCGCCCGCATCGAGGCCCACGAGGACGCGGTGATCACCTCGCCCGGCCGCAGGCGCCACATCTGCGCCGAGACCGTACAGACGGTGGTGCTGACCCGCGCGGGCCTGCGCTCCAAGGGCCAGACGGACACGCTGGCGCCCTGCCGCTGACTTTGGCCGCGGACTGGGCTTAAGTGGCGGCCATGCTGACCAAACGCACCCTCCTGGCGCTCGCGCTAAGCCTCGCCGCCCTGCCCGCTTTCGCGCAAGCGCCGCCCCCGCCGTCCGCCAATCCGTTCGTGAAGCTGCACACGGCGCAGGGCGACATCGTGCTCGAGCTCTATGCCGACAAGGCGCCGGTCACGGTGCGCAACTTCCTGCACTACGTGGACACCAGGCGGCTGGACGGCGCGCACTTCTACCGCTCGTCGACGCCGCCGGGGGACAGGAGCTTCACCTACGGCATCCTGCAGGGCGGGCTGCAGAGCGACCCCAAGAAGGTCTATCCGCCGATCGCCCACGAGAGCACGGCCAAGACCGGGCTCACGCACACCAACGGCACGATCTCCATGACCCGCTATGCGCCGGGCACCGCGGCGGCCGACTTCTCGATCTGCGTCGGCGACCAGATCTATCTCGACGCCGACCCCAAGGACCCCAAGGCCAATCCCGGCTACGCCGCCTTCGGCCGGGTGGTCGAGGGCATGGAGGTGGTCAAGACCCTGCTGGCCGCGCCGCGCGATCCGACCAAGGGCGTCGGCGTGATGAAGGGCGAGATGCTGGCGCGTCCCATACCGATCCTCACCGTGCGGCGGATCGCGGCCGGCGAGGTGGCGACGCCCGCCCCGCGCACCCGGCCGGCGGAGGTCCCGGCGCCCCGGCCGCCGCCGACCTATGTGACGCCGTCGCCATCCGCCGCGGCCTCGCCGCAATGAGCATCGCCTCCCGGCTGAAAGTCGGCGTCGACGTGCCCTGGGTGACCAGCTGGTCGGAGGAGGCGCAGCTGGGCGTCGCCCCCTGCCCCAGCGTCGACGGCGAGCTGGCCGTCGGCCAGGCGACGAAGCCCGGCGTCGGCCGGCCGCTCTATTCCCGCAACCACCTGTTCCGCCAGCGCAAGTCGGTGCGCGAGATGCTCTGCCCGATGTGCGGCAAGCCGACCGCGCAGGGCGACCGCTGGAGCCAGACGGCGACGGCGACCACGGCCGGCGAGCTGCGGACCCGCGGCTTCGGCCCGGCCCTGCCGGCCGAGATGGCCGACGACCAGCCCTTGCTCAACTGCGGCGCCATCGCGCCGCTGCACCGCGCCTGCGCCGACGCCTCGCTGGCCCGCTGCCCGCACCTGGGCGGCATGGCGGACCGGACGCTGAAGCCCTTCCCCAAGGCCTGGGTGATCATCCCGCTGTGGATCGAAGCCAAGCCGCCGTCGCCGCTGGCCCGCGGCGTGCCGGCGGTGAGCTTCCTGCAACTGGTGGGCGTGGAGGACCGATGATCAAGCTCACCTT
Source organism: Phenylobacterium sp. (assembly GCA_028290945.1). Lineage (GTDB taxonomy): Bacteria > Pseudomonadota > Alphaproteobacteria > Caulobacterales > Caulobacteraceae > Phenylobacterium. The sequence goes on from JAQGIV010000045.1 coordinate 8,358, forward strand.
CTGCCTGGTGCGGCTGCCGCACCTGACCCGCGCGGCGTTCCAGGATTACTGGTTCAAGACGCACGCGCCGCTGGTGGCCAGCGTGGCGAAGACCTTGCAGATCCGCCGCTACGTGCAGACCCATTCCCAGCCGGCGGCGGCGAATGCCGCCATCCGCGCCAGCCGCGAAGCGCCGCCGGAGTTCGACGGGGTGGCCGAGCTGTGGTTCGACAGCCTGGAGGCGGTGATCGCCAACGGCCAGCGCCCGGAGGCCCAGGCGGCCGGCGCCCTGCTGCTGGAGGACGAGCGCAAGTTCATCGACCTGCCCAAGTCGCCGCTGTGGTGGGGCGAGGAGCGGGTGGTGGTCGGGTGACCGCCGTCCCCCCGACGCCCACGGCCCCGCCGGCGGCTTCCGAGCCGATCGCGCCGCGGCCGCCGTCGCCGCCGAACAACCTGGTGGGGCTGGCGGTGCTCGTGGCCTTCATCGCCACGGGGTATGGGCTGCTGCATGGCGCGGCGGTCAAGCCACTGACCTTCGCCTTCGTGATGCTGGGCTGGACCCTGTCGGTGATGGCCCATGAGTTCAGCCACGCGCTCACCGGCTACATGGCCGGCGACGTGACCGTGCGGGCCAAGGGCTATCTGGCCTTCGATCCGCGCAAGTACGGCGACCTGGGGACCAGCCTGGTCTTGCCGCTGATCTTCCTGGCGCTGGGCGGGATCGGATTTCCCGGCGGGGCGGTCTATCTGCGCAACGACCTGATGCGCGGGCCGGTCTGGCGGGCCGCCGCCGCCTTGGCCGGACCCATGGGGACGCTGTTGGTGCTGCTGGGCCTGGCCATCGTGCTGCGGACCTGGATGAGCGTGGGCACCGACAGCGCGCTCTTCCCGGCGCTGGCGTTCCTGGCCTTCCTGCAGGCGACGGCGCTGATCCTCAACCTGCTGCCGATCCCGGGCCTCGACGGGTTCGGGGCGATCCGGCCCTTCTTGCCCCTCGGATGGACGCCGTCCTTACGCAAATACGAGGGCCTGGCGATGGTCGTCCTGTTCGTGCTGCTGTTCGTGACGCCGGTGGGCGGCGGGCTCTTGTTCGGCGCCGGCATGCGGCTGACCGCCAACCTCGGCGTGCCGCTGGAGGCGATCCAGATCGGCTATTCCAACTTCCACTTCTGGCGCTGAGGCTGGGAAGAAGAACACCGCGGAAAACGCAGATGGACGCAGAAGCGCGGAGCAGGCGGCGGCTTTCGGCGCTGTTCTGCGTTTTCTGCGGTTCAATTCGCCGCTTCGCGGCATTTGGGGCATCCTCGCCCGTGACGCCATGACCCCGAATCGCCCCGTCCGCATCCTCGGCCTCGACCCTGGCCTCCGCCGCACCGGCTGGGGGGTGGTGACCATCGACGGCGCGCGGCTGGGCCATGTGGCGCACGGGGTGATCAAGCCCGACGAGAGCGCCGATTTCGCCATCCGCCTGCTGACCCTGTTCGAGGGCATCTGCGAGGTGATCGCCACGCACAGTCCCGACGAGGCGGCGGTGGAAGAGACCTTCGTCAACTCCAACGCCTCGTCCACCCTGAAGCTCGGCCATGCGCGGGCGGCCTGCCTGATCGCCCCGGCCCGGGCCGGGCTACCGGTGGCGGAATACGCCGCGACCGTGGTCAAGAAGGCGGTGGTCGGCACCGGCGCCGCCGACAAGGCCCAGGTGAGCTTCATGATCCGCCGCCTGCTGCCCACGGCCGGCGAGACCACCGCCGACGCCGCCGATGCGCTGGCCGTCGCCATCGCGCATGCCCATGCGCGGCGGGCGCGGGTGTTGCGCGGCGCGGCCTAACCCTTTTGATCGTCATCCCCGGCCTTGTGCCGGGGACCCAGAAGCGCAGGCGTTGCGGATTGTCCTGAGAGCTCGGTGCTTCTGGGTGGCCGGGACAAGCCCGGCCATGACGGTCAGATTTGGTTTGTCGCGGGGACCCACCGGCCGAACACGCCGCGCCAGGTCAGACCGCGGGTGCCCCAGGCCAGCACGATGTAGATCGTGACGCCTGCGACGCCCAACGCGCTCTCCACCAGCAGCATGGGGCCGGAGCCCCAGCGGGTCTGGGCCCAGCCGTCGATCAGCACCACCACCAGGATCGGCACGTTGGAGAGCGAGGAGATCAGGTTGAACTTGGTGCCCGCCGCGCCCCGGCCGATGGCCTCCAGGGTGACAGCCGAATAGGCCCCGTAGGAGAGGCCGACGGCGGCGTTGTAGAGGGTGGCGAAGATCACGAACATGGCCGGGGTCTTGGGGCCCAGCGCCATGGCCGCCGAGGTGGCGGCCATGACCAGGCCGAACAGAAGGTAGGCCTTCTTGCGGTCCATGCGGTCGCAGATGTAGCCCGAGGCGATGCAGCCGGCGATGCCGGCGATCCCGGACAGCAGGCCGCCGACCAGGGCCACGATGTCGGCCGAGGCGCTCCAGTCCTTGGCGACCGCCGCCCACAGGTTCTGGGCCGCGCCGGCGCCGATCGGCAGGGTGCAGATCAGCATGGCCAAGAGGCCGATGCGCCGCTGGACCAGGCTCCAGACATCGCGGCCGGTCTCGATGAGTACGGTGACATAGCTCGGTCCGTCGGCGACGGGGAGCGGGTCGGCCAGCTTCAGCAGGGCCGCGGTGCAGGCCAGGGCGGCCAGCGCCACCACGGCGGCGGCGATCCACGGATGGCCGGTGTGCTGGGCGAGCCAGAGGCCGGCCCCGCCGCCCAGGCCCACGCCGCCCAGGTTGCCGGCCTGGCTCCAGCCGCCGGCCTTGCCCTTCTCGTCGTCGCCGGTGTCGTACGCCATCATCCGGTCGACGGCGATGGCGGTGACCGTGCCGGCCACGCTGTTGACCACCACCAGCCAGCCGAACGCCGCCAGGAATTCGATCTTCAGCGGCAGCAGCGCGAAGGCCAGCAGGCTCGCGGCGTTGGCGAGGTTGGCCAGCACGAACCAGCGCTTGGCGGTCAGCGTGGTGTCGACGATCGGCGCCCACAGCACCTTCCAGGTGTTGGGTGCGAGGCCGAGGCTGGCGAGGGTGGCGACGGCCGCGACGCTGGCGCCCGCATGGCTGAGCAGCCAGGCCAGGGTGACCGTCACATAGCCGGTGGCGGCGCCGTAGGGCAGGTAGAGAAGCAGCCACAGGATGGGATGCGGCGAACGCCGCGCCGGCGTGTGATCCGTCATGCCAAGCTCCCCGCCACTGGCGGGCAGTTAAGCGCGGATTCCGGCGACTGGATACCGCGGCTATTTCACCTTGAAGACGAAGGCGCCGGTCATGGTGTGGCCGTCGGCGGAGGTCATGGACCAGTCGAGCTTGTAGGCGCCGGGCGCGAGCTTGCCGGTCACCGGGGCGAGGACCGTGCGCTTGTCCTTGGCGTCGAGGGCGATGGGGCCGGTGGCGACCGGCGCCTTGTCCGGCCCGGTGACGCTGACGCTGGAGTTCCCGGGCACGATGGTCTCGCTGTAGGAGAGCCGCAGCACCTTGGGCGCGGCGACGGTGGCGCCGGCCTTGGGGTCGGACTTCAGCAGGCGGGCGTGGGCGTCGGCCTGGACGGCGCCGATCAGCGACAGGGCGGCGGCGAGGATCAGGGTCTTGCGCATGGCTGTCTCCGCTGGGACTTCACGATTGATCAAGCGATTCAGCCCGCTTTACGGCATGCTGGAACAGATGCTGAACTTGATTCTCCATATCGGCCGTCATCCCGTGCCAACGGAGCGACGAAGCCGCGCAGGCCGGGCCGGGATGAGCCCCAGATGATCGGCCGGCTGCACGGCGTGGTCGCCGAGGTGGGCGAGGAGGAGGCGCTGATCGACGTGATGGGCGTCGGCTATGTGGTGCGCTGCGGCTCGCGCACCCTGGGCCGGCTGCCGGAGATCGGCCACGACGCGACGCTGCATGTGGAGACCCAGTGGGGCGAGCAGACCGGCATGGTGCTCTACGGCTTCCTGTCGCGCGACGACCGCCACGCCTTCGTGACCCTGAAGACCATCCAGGGCGTCGGGCCGAAGGCGGCGCTCAGCGTGCTCGACGTGCTGCCGCCGGCGGAGCTGACCGCCGCGGTGGCGCGCGAGGACAAGGCGGCGGTGGCTCGCGCGCAAGGCGTCGGGCCGAAGCTGGCGCTGCGCATCGTCACCGAGCTGAAGGGCAAGCCGCTGGGCGACGGGCCGGTGGCGGCGTTGCATGCGTCCATCCCGGCGGCCGAGCCCGCCAAGCCCTCGCTGACCGGCGAGGCGGTGGCGGCGCTGATGGGCCTGGGCGTGGCCGAGGTGGCGGCGCGCCGGGTGGTCGAGCAGGCGGCGGCGCGGCTGGGCGATGAGGCCGCGGCGCCGGCGCTGATCAAGGCGGCGCTGCAGGAACTGGGCCGGTGAGCGGCGGGCCGCGCCTGGTGTCCGGCGAACCGGAGGCCTTCGAGCCGCAGGACCGCGCCATGCGGCCGCAGACGCTCAGCGAATTCGTCGGCCAGGAGCAGGCCAAGGGCAATCTGCGGGTGTTCATCGAGGCCGCCAAGGCCCGCGCCGAGGCGCTTGATCACGTGCTGCTGTTCGGCCCCCCGGGGCTGGGCAAGACGACGCTGGCGCAGATCGTGGCGCGCGAGCTGGGGGTGAACTTCCGCGCCACCTCCGGCCCGGTGCTGGCCAAGGCCGGCGACCTGGCGGCGATCCTCACCAACCTCGAGCCGCGCGACGTGCTGTTCATCGACGAGATCCATCGGTTGCCGGCCAACGTCGAGGAGATCCTCTATCCGGCCATGGAAGACCATGTGCTGGACCTGATGATCGGCGAGGGCCCTTCGGCGCGCTCGATCCGCATCGACCTGGCGCCCTTCACCCTGGTCGCCGCGACCACCCGGGCGGGATTGCTGGCGACGCCGCTGCGTGACCGGTTCGGCATTCCGCTCAGGCTGGAGTTCTATACGCCCGCCGAGCTGCAGATCGTGCTCAACCAGGTGGCCGGCAAGATGGGTCTCGCCCTGCATCCGGAAGGCGCCGCGGAGATCGCCAAGCGCTCGCGCGGCACGCCCAGGGTGGCCGGCCGGCTGCTGCGCCGGGTGCGCGACTTCGCCGCCGCCGACGCCTGCGAGCTGATCGACCGGGCGGCCGCCGCCTCGGCCCTGGCCCGCCTCGACGTCGACGAGCACGGCCTCGATGCGCTGGACCGCAAGTACCTGCGCGCCCTGATCGAGAACTACGCCGGGGGCCCGGCCGGGGTGGAGACCTTGGCCTATGCGATCGCCGAGGCGCGCGACGCGGTGGAGGACGTCATCGAGCCGTTCCTGATGCAGCAGGGCTTCATCCAGCGGACGCCGCGCGGCCGCATGGCGACGGCGCGGGCCTACGAGCACCTCGGCCTGACCGCGCCACCGCCCACCCCCAAGCCCGGCCAGGCGGGGTTGTTCGAGGAATGAACACCGAACCTTCCGCCGGTTGGCTGGACGGCCGCGAGCACGTGCTGCCGGTGCGCATCTACTATGAGGACACCGACTTCACCGGGGTGGTCTATCACGCCAACTACCTGCGCTATTTCGAGCGCGGCCGGTCGGACTTCCTGCGGCTGGCGGGGGTAAGCCACCAGGCGCTGCTGGCGCTGCCCGATCCCGCCGCCTTCACCGTCACCAAGATCACCGTCGAGTTCAAACGCGCCGCGCGGATCGACGACGCGCTGACCGTGCGGACCACCTATGACGCCATCAAGGGCGCGCGGCTGATCATCCGGCAGCGGATTT
>JAQGIV010000067.1 GCA_028290945.1 Phenylobacterium sp.
CCGGCGCCTGGCCGAGGCCGGCGGGCAGGACGCAGCCCATGACGATCTGCTCTATGTCCTGGGCTTGCGCGCCCGAACGCTCGACCGCGGCGCGCACGGCGGCGGCCCCGAGCTCGGTGGCCTTCACGGGGGCGAACACGCCCTGGAAGCCGCCCATGGGCGTGCGGGCGTAGCTGGCGATGACGACGGGGTCGGAGGTGCTCATGGGCGGGATATAGCGTTCCCTCCCCTTCATGGGGAGGGGCAGACCGGCGTCAGCCGGTCGGGGTGGGGAGGTGCGGCTCAAGCTGGGAGGTGGGTGTTTGGCCTATCTGCAGCCGCCCTGCTTGATCGTGACTTCCCCACCCTGCTCGCCGTTGGCGAGCTGTCCCTCCCCATTAAGGGAGGGAGGGCACGGTTCCCGCGATGAAGCCGCCGCCGAGCACGCGGCTGGGGCTTTCCGGGGCGTAGAGCACGCAGGCCTGGCCCGGGGCGACGCCTTCTTCCGGCTGTTCGAAGACCACGCCCGGCTGGCCGTCGACCAGGGCCAGGCGGCCGGGCGCCGGCTCGCGGGTGGAGCGGACGCGGGCCAGCACCGGGCGGGCGGCCTCGCAGGCGGCTTCGATGGACAGGCCGTCGCCGATCCAGTTGGTTTCCTTCAGCGTCAGGGCGTGGGTCAGCAGCGCCTCGCGCGGGCCGACGATCACCTGGCGGGTGCCCGCGTCGATGCGCACCACGAACAGCGGATCGCCCACCGCCACGTTGAGCCCCCGCCGCTGGCCGATGGTGTAGCGGGTGACGCCCTCGTGGCGGCCGAGCACGCGGCCGTCGAGGTGGACGATGTCGCCAGGCTCCGCGCCGTGCGGGCGCAGGCGGTCGATGATGGTGGTGTAGCGACCCTCCGGCACGAAGCAGATGTCCTGGCTGTCCGGCTTGTCGGCCACGCTGAGGCCGAGCTCGGCGGCGGCGGCGCGCACGGCGGGCTTGGGCAGGCCGCCCAGCGGGAAGCGCAGGTAATCCAGCTGCGCCGGCGTGGTGGCGAACAGGAAGTAGCTTTGGTCGCGCGCCGCATCGGCCGCCCGGTGCAGCTCGGGTCCGGCGGGGCCTTCCGCGCGGCGCACATAGTGGCCGGTGGCCATGGCCGCCGCGCCCAGGTCGCGGGCCACGTCCAGCAGGTCGCGGAACTTCACCGTCTGGTTGCAGCGGATGCAGGGGACCGGCGTCTCGCCGCGCAGGTAGCTGTCAGCGAAATCCTCGATGACCTGCTGCTTGAAGCGGCTCTCGTAGTCGAGGACGTAGTGCGGCACGCCCAGGCTTTCGGCCGCCATGCGGGCGTCATGGATGTCCTGGCCGGCGCAGCAGGCGCCCTTCTTCTGGATCGCCGCGCCGTGGTCGTAGAGCTGCAGGGTCACGCCCACCACGTCGTAGCCGGCCTTGGCCAGCAGGGCCGCCGTGACCGTCGAGTCGACGCCCCCCGACATGGCGGCCACCACCCGGCTGCCGGCCGGCAGGCGCACGGCCTCGCGCGCCGCCTCGATGAGGCCGCTGGAGAGCTCGGGCGCGGTGAAGGGCGCGTTCATGGGGGCCTACATAACCATTCCTCCCCTTTTGGGGGAGGGGGACCGCGAAGCGGTGGAGGGGGCTTCCGCCGCGACGTCGCAGCGGGGCGGTCTGAGCGGAAGCCCCCTCCGGTCCTTCGGACCACCTCCCCCGAAGGGGAGGAACGACGCGGCTTACTGAATCTGCAGCAGGCTCAGGAGGGAGGAGTTCTTCAGGGTCTGGAACACCTGGGCGGCGGCCTGGAAGGACAGGTTGGCGAGCTGCAGGTCGCTGGAGGCCTTGGCCATGTCGGCGTTGGTGATGTTGCCCATCATGCCGTCGAGGGTGTTTTGGCGGCTGGTCAGGTCGTTGGTCACCGAGGTCAGGCGCTGCTGGACCATGCCGTTCTGGGCGGCGAGGTTGATGACGCCGGTATGCACCGTGTCCCAGGTGGCCAGCTGGTTCTCCAGGAAGGTGCGCTGGGCGGGTGTCAGCACGCCGTTCAGCGGGCCGGAGCCGGACTGGTCGAAGGCCTCCATGGTCTGGAAGGCGGTCAGGATCGGCGTGCCCACCGCGTCGGCCAGCACGCCGGTGGTCACCTTGGTGGCGTCGTCCACCTGGGCCTGGGCCTTGAACTGATCGTTTTGGAAAAAAGAACTGATTGGAGGACCCGCGGTGAGGTCGCTGAGCAGGTTGGCGGTGGCCGGCTGGGTGTTGATGGCCCCGCCGGCGAACAGATAGGTGCCGTTGTAGCGGGTGTTCATGGCCCCCACGGCCTTGTTCATCTGGCCCTGCAGCTCGCTCATCAGGGTGGCGCCGTTGCCGGAGGCCAGCGCGTCGGCGATCGCCTGGCGAGCCGACTGGGCGGCGTCGGCGACCTGGTTCAAGGCCGTGTCCTGGGTGGTCAGCTTGTCGGCCACCAGGCTGTTCTGGTCCTGGAAGCCGGCCAGCCGGGTCTGCACCGAGCGCATGGCTGTGAGCAGCTCGTCGTTGCGCGAGAAGGCCTTCAGGTCGTGGCCGTTCTTCTGGGTGGAGACCCGCTCGCCGGCGTCGAGCTGGCGTTGCTGGGCGGCCATCAGGTTGGCGAGGACCGTGGCGTAGTTGCCGACTGTCGAGACGCGGGTGACCATCTAGCTCATCCTCTCACGCCACCATCTGCAGCAGGGTGGTGAACAGGTCCTTCGTCGCCTGGATCATGCGGGCGGAAGCATTGAAGGCCTGTTGATAGGTCTGCAGACGGACCATTTCCTCGTCGAGATTGACGCTTTCCACCGACTGGCGGCGGTTGTCGGCCTCGGTCTGGACCGCGTCGGCGGAGGATTTCTGGGTCCCGGCCGCGGCGGCCTCGCGGCCGACGGCGCCGCCGAACTCCGCGGCGTAGCGCTGCACGGTCATCGAGACCTGGCCCAGCGAGCCGGCCGCCTGGAAAAGCAGGGTCTGGTCGCCGGACTGCGCGATGGTCGTGGCGCCCGAGCCGTCGCCGGGCCGCAGCGACGGCTGGCCCGCGGCCACCGTCAGGTCGAGCTTGGCGAGCGCCAGCTTGGTGGGATCGGCGACGATGGTCGGGTCCAGCGAGAAGCGGCTGGCGCGGGCGTCGCGCTCCACCACCCCCAGGCCGAACAGCTGGCTGATCGAGGGCCCGCCGACGCCGCGCTGGGTGGCGTCGGTGACCACCGACATGCTGGCGTTCAACGGCTGCGCGCCGCTGAAGGCCAGGACCCCGTTGGCGTCCAGATTGAACTGACCGTAGAGGCCGACGCCGCTGACGTTGTTGTTCAGCGAATTCAGCAGGTCGCTCATGGCCGGCAGGGCCGGCACGGTGACGGTGATGTCCTTGATCGGCTTGCCGTCGGGCTGCGACAGCCGGAAGGTGATCTGCTGGCCCGGCGTGAAGCCGTGCGGATCGGCGGGCTGCAGGCCGGTCTCGTAGGTGCTGAAGCCGTTGGTGCGGACCAGGTCGTTGAGCCCGAAGAAGGCGGAGAAGCCGCGGCCGGTCTTGGCCGAGGTCCCCTCGTCGAGGGCCACGCCGTTGGTCCCCGTGGCGCTGATCGAGAGCTGGTTCGAGGCGGTGTAGGTCGCCGAGCCGAAGCCGCCGAGCGCGCCGTTGAGGTCGCTCAGGAAGGTGGCCGGGCTGGTGGCCGAGGGCGCGCCGCCGTCGACGCTCATGGTCTGGGCGGTGAAGTCGATGTCCACGCGGCGCTGCACCACGCCGTTGGCGTCGACGATGGCCACCGTGTTGGCGCCCGTAAAGCCGCTGACCGCGGTCGGCAGGTCGAGGCCGGTGTTGCGCCCGGTGAGGCTGGCCGGCGCGGGCACCGCGCTGCCCGCGTTGTGGGCGGCGTTCATCTGGTTGACCGCGCGGGTGACGAACTCGCCGAGCTGGTCGGAGATGCCCGGCAGCTTGTCGTTGCGCAGGTCGAGGAGGCCGCGGATCTCGCCGCTGTCGACCTTGATGGCCTGGGTGGTGGAGGAGCCGCCGGAGCCGGTGGCGGTGATGTAGCCCGGCGTGGAGCCGGTCTTGTTGTAGGTCAGCTTGGCGGCCGTATCGCCGGCCAACAGCACGCCCTCGGGGGAGCGCACGTCGACGCCGCCGCCGTCGCGCAGGGAGACCTTGATGCTGATCATGCCGCCCAGCTGGTCGAGCAGCTGGCTCTGGATGTTCTCGGCGCCGGATGAGTCGGCGTTGACCAGCTTGGCGCGGCTGATGTCGGAGTTCAGCCGGCTGATCTGCGACAGCAGCGAATTGGACTGGTCGACGTCGGACAGCAGGCGGGTGTCGACCGTGCGGCCGAGCTCGGAGAGCTGGGTGTTCACCCGGCTGGACTCGTTGACGAAGTCCTGGACGGTGGCGATCGCCTGGCTACGCAGCAGGTTGTTGGACGGGTCGTTGGCGGCCGCGGAGAAGGCGGCGTAGCTGGTGTCCAGCCGGTTGAAGAAGAAGGTGTTGCTGGCCGGGTCGCCGAACAGCGACTGGGCGTTGTCGAGGTACTGCGAGAAGGCGCCCCAGCGGCCGCTGTCCGAGCCGGCGGTGAGGCTGGCCAGCTGCAGGTACTGGTCGGTGACCCGGCGGACGCCGGTGACCTGCACGCCCATGCCCATGCCGTTGACGGTCAGCTGCTGCTGATCGACCGTCTTGCGGACGTAGCCGGGCGTGTTGACGTTGGAGATGTTGTCGGAGACCGCGCGCAGCCCGGTCTGGGCGGCCATCAGGCCCGAGGTGGCGGTCTGCAGGGCGACGCTGAGCGACATGGCTTAACCCTCCGCCCGGCAAAGGCTGACACGCGACTGGGCGGATTCTGCCCACCCTATGGTGTACGCCCCCGCGAGGGTCCGGAAAAAAGCCTGCGAATTCAACATAGTCTCTCTTCGGGTCCGATCGACCTCGCAATGAGAGCCGCAAGTCCGGCGCCAGTTGGCCCGGCGGGTCATCGGAGCTCGGCCGGGCCGGCAGGGAACGCCCCACCCGACCCCGAACGGCCCGGCAATTTCCGCCCCTGCGGGGGCAGCGGGGACCTCGGGCCGGACCCATGTTCTTGAGCGATAACATGGACTTGTGCGCGTGGCGTGAAGGTTGCTCGGGGCCTGTCGAATAAGCCCGGCGCAGCAGGCGCCTTTGGTCACCGCACAAGGCCCCGATGTCCGCGCCCTCGCTCAACACCGCGCTCTTCCAGCCGGCCGGCCCCACCGCCGGGCCCGGCCAGGGCGCCGGTGCGGCCGGCGCGCACGGCGCGGCCG
>JAQGIV010000102.1 GCA_028290945.1 Phenylobacterium sp.
TTCGTGGACGCCAGGATCACCCGGCAAAGCAGGGCCTCCGGCTTCTGGGTCGGGTGGGCCTTCACCCCCGCCGCGTCCTTCAGCCGCTCCTCGCCGGTGCATAGCGGCAGCGTCCAGTCGGAGCGCATCTGCAGTTCGTCGTTGGCCATCTTCATGGCGTAGTAGTTGAAGGTGTAGCGCTTGGGTCCGCGGCCCTTTGCGGCCCAGATCAGGGTTTCATGAGCGTTGGTGAATCGCGTGCCCTTGAAGTTCGGCATCGGGTTCGACTTGCGACAGACGATGTCGTTGAGGATCCAGAACCCCAGGTCCTGGATCGCCGCGCCGACCCGGAAGATGTTGTGGTAGCTGCCGATCACCCAGATGGCGCCGTTGGGCTTCAGCACCCGGTGGCATTCCTTCAGCCAGGCGCGGGTGAAGGTGTCATAGGTCTCGAAGCTCTCGAACTGGTCCCAGTGGTCGTCGACCGCGTCGACCTTGGAATTGTCCGGGCGCAGCAGGTCGCCGCCGAGCTGCAGGTTGTAGGGCGGATCGGCGAACACCAGGTCAACCGACGCGTCCGGCAGCTTCCTCAGCTCCGCCAGGCATTCGCCCTGGATGATCGTGTCGACGCCTACGCCCATCACCGGAAATCCCTTGAACCAAGAGATTGAATCCTGACCGGCTTATGGTGAAGGCCCGGTTAGCCGACATGGTCAACGGGAAGTTAAGGCCGCCGCGTCCGCTATGCCGCGATCCGCCCGGCCGCCACGTGCGGCTGCAGGGTCTGCAGCAGCTCGGCCACCGACACCGGCTTGTTGAGATGCCCGTCGGCGCCCGCCGCGCGGCCGGCCTCGACATGCTCCTTCAGGCAGTTGGCGGAGACGATGTAGATCGGGGCGCGGGGCCGGACGGCCTGCCGTTCCCAGGCGCGGATGCGGCGGGTGGCCTCCAGGCCGTCCATGACCGGCATCTGGATGTCCATCAGGACGGCGTCGAAGGCGCCGCTCATCATGGCGTCGACCGCCTGGGCGCCGTCCTCGGCGCTGGCGTGCTCGATCTCGGCGCTCTCCAGCACCAGCTGCAGCACCTGGCGGTTCACCGCGTTGTCGTCGACCACCAGCACGCGGAAACCGCCGCCGGCCGGGAACGGCGCGGGGGCCGCCTTCGCCCGGCTGCGCTTGGCCGCCAGGGCCGGCGCCTGCAGGCTGAAGCCGAAGGTCGCGCCGCAGCCCGGCGCGCTGGCGCAGGTCAGCTCCGAGCCCATCAGCCCGACATATTCATCGCAGATGGCCAGCCCCAGGCCGGTCCCGCCGTGGCGGCGGGTGGAGGTTGCGTCGCCCTGGCGGAAGCGCTGGAACAGGGTCGCCTTCAGGTCCTCGGCGAAGCCCGGCCCGGTGTCGCTGACCTCGAAGCGCAGGGCCTCGCCGTCGCGCGCCACCGACAGCACGACCTCGCCGGTCTCGGTGAACTTCACCGCGTTGCTGACCAGGTTGCCCAGCACCTGGCGCAGGCGCAGCGGATCGCAGATGACGTCGCTCTCGGCCCCCGGCGCGATGCGCGCGGTGAGCGTCAGGCCCTTGGCCTCCGCCGAGCCGGCGAACAGGTTGCGGACCGCGGTGGTCAGCTCGCCGATATTGCTCCGCTCCGGGCGCAGCTCGGCGACGCCGGCTTCCACCCGGGCCAGGTCCAGCAGGTCGGCCAGCAGGCCGTTGAGCAGGCTGCCCGACTGGCGGATGACGCTCACCAGCTCATGCTGCCGGGCCGACAGCCGCGTGCGGCCCAGCAGGTCGGCGACGCCCAGCACGCCGTTCAGCGGCGTGCGGATCTCGTGGCTCATATTGGCCAGGAACTCGCTCTTGGCGCGGTTGGCCGCCTCGGCGCTGTCGCGGGCGGCGGCGAGCTTGGCCGCGGCTTCCCTCTGCTCGGTCACGTCGTTGAACACGGTGACGGCGCCGCCGTCGGCGGTGAGGAAGGATTCATGGCGCAGCCAGCGGCCGTCCGGCAGCTGCATCTCGGAGGAACCGGAGCGCCGCGCCTCGATCTCGGTCATCCGGTGATCGGCGCCGTCGGGGTCGCTGTCGAACCAGCCGGCGCGATGTGCGGCGAGGATGAAGGTCCGGCGATGCAGGCCCGCCGTGGTGGTGACGCCGCAGCCGGTCATCAGCACGGCGAAGGCTTCGTTCCAGGCGATCAGCCGGCTCGCGGAATCGTAGAAGGCCAGGCCCGCCGGCACCACGTCGAGGGCGCCGCGCAGGTTGCTGAAGGTCGAGCGCCGGCCGAGCCGCTCCATCCAGATCAGGCTCACCGCCGCCGCGAGGATCAGGCTGGCCAAGCCGATGGTGGCCGCCGCCAGCACGCCCCGGCCGATGGCTTCGCCGGGGATGACCAGCGCCGGATCGGGCCGCAGGATCACCGCCGTCATGGCCGTGAAGTGCAGGCCGACGATGCCCAGCACCAGCAGCGCCGGCGCCGCGGCGGCGGCCTTCCAGCCCTTCAGCCGCCGATGGACGGTGAACGCCGCCATGCCGCCGGCCACGCCCAGCACCAGGGAGGCGGCGACATAGGGGAGGTCCCAAAGGATATGCGCCTGCGCCCGCACCGCGGCGATGCCGGTGTAGTGCATGGCGGCGATGCTGAGGCCGGTGAACGCCCCGCCCACCAGGGCGCCGCGGGCGCTCGGCTCGCGCACCGGGATGGCGAAGCCGACGCCGGTGCCGATCACCGCCATGGCCAGCGACGCCGCCGTCGCCCAGACCTCGTACTGGATGGAGAGGCTCGGCTGGTAGGCCAGCATGGCCGTGAAATGGGTCGCCCAGACGCCGCAGCCGACCACCAGGCCGGTCAACCAGGCCCACGCCCAGCGCGTGGTGTCGGCGGTGCGCTGGCTGCGCCGATGGAAGCCGAAGCCGGCTGCACAGGCGACCGCGCAGATCACGGCGGCCACGGCGACCAGGCGCAGGTCGTGGCCCTGCACGATGCAGGTCAGGACGGCGAACATGAGGCTGTTTCCGAGCGGCGGAGGAACCGGCACGGTAAACGGAAGTGGTTAAGCGACTGCTCCTGCGGTCAGCGGCGCCTACTCCGCAACGCCGAACGCCGCCTCATCCTGGTCGGCGAACACCAGCAGCGGGTCCTTGCCCATCAAGGCCAGCTTCACCGGGCCCCAGCTCAGCCGGTGGATCTCGCAGGGGCCGAGCGACAGCAGCGCCTCGGCGTGGATCGGCGCGCGGTAGCCCTTGTGGCTGGCGAAGCCGGAGCCGGGGTAGCGCCCGTCCATCTCCCCCATCAGCCGGTCGCGGGCCACCTTGGCCAGGATCGAGGCCGCGGCGATCGACTTGGACTTGCCGTCGCCGCCCACCACCGTGGTCACCTCGCAGGGCAACTTGAAGCGGTAGTTTCCGTCGACCAGGGCGAAGGCCGGCTTGACCGCCATGGCCTCGATCGCCCGGCACATGGCCAGGCCCGTGGCGTGCAGGATGTTCAGCGCGGCGATCTCCTCCACCGACGCAAAGCCGACGCCCCAGGCCACCGCCTTGGCCTTGATCTCGATCTCCAGGCTCTCGCGGACCTTGGCCGACAGCTTCTTGGAGTCGTCGAGGCCCTTCGGAATCCGCCGCGGATTGGCGTCGAGGATCACCGCCCCCGCGCTCACCGGCCCCGCCCACGGCCCGCGGCCGGCTTCGTCGACGCCGCACACCAGCCCGCCGATGAACGCCCGCTCCAGCATCAGGGTGGGTCCGCGCGCCATCCGCCTAGGCCGGAACCGGCGCGGCGATCGCCGTGCTGTGGGCCGCGGGCGCCAGGCTCCGGTCATGCCGCCCGCCGCCGTCGACGCCGCCGTAGAGATGGTCGCAGCCGGCCAGCAGGGCGCAGGCGACCAGGGTCAGGACCAGCCTCATCGCGCCATCCCCTTCACCTGGTCGTGGCGGTAGCAGCAGGTCAGGTGGTCGTTGACCATGCCCACCGCCTGCATCCAGGCATAGACGATCACCGGGCCCACGAACTTGAAGCCCTTGGCCTTCAGCGCCGCCGCCACCTCGACGGCCAGCGGCGTCTGGGCCGGTACGCCACTATCCACCGTCCAGCTGTTCTGGATCGGCTTGCCGCCGGTGAAGCTCCAGCAGAACTCGGAGAAGTCCTCGCCGCGGTCGCGCATGGCCAGGTAGATCTTGGCGCCGGAAATGGCCGCGTCGATCTTGGCGTTCGACCGGATGATCCCGGCGTCGGCCATCAGCCGCGCCCGATCCGCCGCGCCATAGGCCGCCACCTTCTCCGGGTCGAAGCCGTCGAAGGCCGCCCGGAACGCCTCGCGCTTGCGCAGGATGGTGATCCAGGCGAGCCCGGCCTGGAAGCCGTCCAGCACCAGCTTCTCCCACAGCGCCCGCGCATCGTACTCCGGCACGCCCCACTCCGTGTCGTGGTAGGTCTCGTAGAGCGGGTCGCCGGCCATGCCGCGCCAGGTGCAACGCTGGGTGTCCATCGGGGCCGACTTTCAGCGCAGCCGGGGCCGCAGGACAAGCGGCCTTATCCGGGCGGCGTTGTCGCAGCAACTTCGCCGACCGCCTCCAGGAACCAGCTCGGCCGCTCCACCCGCACCGGCCGCCCGTCCACCGTAAGCTCGGCGCCGGCGATCCGATCCAGCCGCATCAGCGCCATGGCCCGGCCGTCGATCCCCGACTTGACCTCGCCGGCCCGAAGCGTCCCGGCCAGCACCTCCGACCCCGCCGCCGGCGCCGCGCCCTCGAACACCATCGGCAGCATGCGGCTCTTCACCTGCCCGCGCCGCTTCATCCGCGAGGTGGTCTCCTGGCCGACGAAACAGCCCTTCTGGAAATCGATGCCGTTCAAGAGGTCGAAGTTGGCCTCGATGGGATAGGTGCTGTCCGACCCCCAGTCGGCCGGCCCCGGCACGCCCAGCGCCAGCCGGTGGGCGTCGTAGGCGCCAGGGTCGCCCTGCGCTTCAACGCCATAGCCCCGCCAGCCGAGCGCCGGCAGCCGCGGATCGCGCACCCATCCCGGCCCAGGCTCGCCCGCGCCGAAACACGCCGCCACCGCCGTCTCGTCCGCCGCGATCTCCACCTTCGCCCGCAGCCGGTAGATCGTCAGCCGCTGCACGATCGCCGCCCGATGCTCGGCCGCCACGTCCAGCCAGCAGCCGTCGTCACGCCCCACCACGAACAGGTCGTAGAGCAGCCGCCCCTGCGGCGTCAGCAGCGCCGCGAACCGCGCCTCGCCGGGCGCCAGCTCCTCGACGCTCTGGGTCAGCAGGTTCTGCAGGAAATCGCGCCAGTCGGCCCCGCCCACGGCGATCAGGGCGCGGTCGGTCAGCGGGACTTGGATCATGGCGGCGCTCATCGCTGCAAAATGGGGGAGGCAAGGGTGGAGCGCCAGCGCCGAAGCGCCCTATACAGGCGCCCATGGCGCCCGGGTCCTTCCCAATCCTGTTCATCACCGCGACGCGGATCGGCGACGCTGTCCTGTCGTCGGGCCTGATCAAGCGGCTGCACGACGAGATCCCGCAGGCGAGCTTCACCATCGTCGCCGGCCCCGTGGCCGCCCCGCTGTTCTCCGAGGTCCCCAACCTCGACGAGGTCATCGTCTTCGCCAAGGCCAAGGACGGCCGCCACTGGTTCGACCTCTGGCGGCGGGTGCGCAAGCGGCACTGGGGCCTGGTGGTCGACATGCGCGGCTCCGGCGTCTCGCGCTTCCTGTCGGCCAAGCGCCGCGCCATCTACCACCGCGGCTCCGGCGCCCCGGCCCACAAGGTGCTGGAAGCCGCCCGCGTGCTGCGCATCGAGGACGATCCCGCCCCGCCGCACATCTTCACCTCGCCCACCATCGAGGCCTATGCCGACGAGCTGACCGCCGGCAGCGGCCCGATCCTGGCCCTGGCGCCGGCCGCCAACTGGGTCGGCAAGACCTGGCCGCTGGAGCGCTTCAGCCAGGTGGCCATCCGGCTGCTGCGCGACCGCGGCGCGTCGCTTGAGAACGGCCGCCTCATGGTGCTGGGCGGCCGCGGCGAGGCCAACCTCGGCCGCGACCTCAAGGAAGTCGTCCGCCGCGGCCAGCTGATCGACATCGCCGGCAAGGTCGACCTGCTCACCGCCTACGCCTGCCTCAAGCGCGCGCGGCTGTTCATCGGCAACGATTCCGGGACCATGCACCTGGCCGCCGCCGCCGGCATCCCGACGCTCGGCCTGTTCGGCCCCTCCGACGAACGGCTCTACGGTCCCTGGGGCGCGGCCGCCCGTACGGTGCGCGGGACCAAGAGCTTCGAGCAGATCCAGCAGCTCGACCCTCGCCTCAACCAGGAAATGTGCCACATGATGGACCTCGGCGTGGAGCCGGTGCTCCGCACGGCCGAGCAGCTCCTGACGGACACCGAGACAGCTGATGCCTGAGACCTTCGATCTGATCGTGCGCGGCGGCGAGGTGATCAACCACGCCGGCCGCGGGCTGGCCGACATCGGCGTGCGCGGCGGCAAGATCGCGGCCATCGGCGATCTTGCCCAGGCCTCGGCCGGCGAGACCTTCGACGCCACAGGCCTCACCGTCATGCCCGGCGTCATCGACACCCAGGTGCACTTCCGCGAGCCCGGCCTGGAGTGGAAGGAAGACCTGGAGAGCGGCTCCAAGGCGGCCGTGCTGGGCGGCGTCGTCGCCGTGTTCGAGATGCCCAACACCGAGCCCACCACCACCGACGCCGATGCGCTGGCCGACAAGCTCGTCCGCGCCAAGGGCCGCATGCACTGCGACCACGCCTTCTACATGGGCGGCACCCACGAGAACGCCCGCTTCCTGGGCGAGCTGGAGCGCCTGCCCGGCTGCTGCGGGGTGAAGGTGTTCATGGGCGCCTCCACCGGCTCCCTGCTGGTGCAGGACGACGCGGGCATCGAGCAGGTGCTGCGCCACATCAACCGCCGCGCCGCCTTCCACTCCGAGGACGAGTACCGGCTGGTCGAGCGCCGCCCCCTGGCCCGCACCGGCGACTGGACCAGCCACCCGGAGGTGCGTGACGCCCAGGCCGCCATCCAGTCCACCGAGCGGCTGGTGCGCATCGCCCGCGAGTTGGGCAAGCGCATCCACGTCCTGCACGTCACCACGCGGCAGGAGATCGAGTACCTCGCCGCCCACAAGGATATCGCCTCCGTCGAGCTGACCCCGCAGCACCTCACCCTGGAAGGCCCCGAGGCCTATGAGCGGCTGAAGGGCTACGCCCAGATGAACCCGCCGATCCGCGAGGCCGAGCACCGCCAGGCGCTCTGGGCGGGCCTGGCCGCCGGCGTCGCCGACGTGCTGGGCTCCGACCACGCCCCGCACACCTCGGAGGAGAAGGCGCGGCCCTACCCCGCCTCGCCCTCCGGCATGCCCGGCGTGCAGACCCTGCTGCCGGTGATGCTGACCCACGTGGCCGAGGGCCGCCTGACCCTGGAGCGCCTGGTCGACATGACCAGCCACGGCGCCAACCGCCTGTTCGGCCTGGCCGACAAGGGCCGCCTGGCCAAGGGCTTCGACGCCGACCTGACCATCGTTGACCTCAAGGCGCGGCGCACCTTCCAGCACGAACAGATGGCCAGCCGCGCGGGTTGGACCCCCTTCGTCGGCATGCAGGCCAAGGGCTGGCCCATGGCCACCATCATCCGCGGCCAGGTGGTGATGCGCGACGACGAGGTGGTGGCCGCCCACCGCGGCGAACCGGTGCGCTTCGGCGAAACCCTGGCGGGCTGAGGACGGCCATGGACATCGAAGCCCTGAGGCGCGAGGCCGAGGCCCCCGAGACCGCCACCGCCGCCCAGGTGGAGGCCGCCGCCCTCGACCTCGCCGCGGCCTTCGTCGACGACCCGCTGTTCAACTGGTTCATGCGCGACGACGCGCGGCGCACCGCCGCCCGCGAGCGGTTCTTCAAGGTGATCCTCAAGGAGGCCGCCTTCCCCGACGGTCGCATCCGCCGGCCGGCCGGCGGCGGCGCGGCCGCCGTCTGGATCGACTCCGAGAACCTGACCGGCCAGCCCCTGCACCGCGAGCTGCGGGCCCTGCCCATGCTGTTCAACGCCACCGGCGCCGGCCGCTTCGGCCGCCTGCTGGCGCTGCGCAAGGCGATGGACGCCACCCACCCCATGGCGCGGCCGCACGACTACCTCTGGTTCCTCGGCGTCACCCCGGCCGCCCAGGGCCACGGCGTGGGCTCGCGCCTGCTGCAGGCCCACACGAGCGAGCTCGACGCCCGCAACCGCGCCGGCTTCCTGGAGACCGCCACCCCGCGCAACGTGCCGCTCTACCAGCGCTTCGGCTTCCAGGTGATCGCCGAATACCGGCCGGGCGCCGACGGGCCGACCTGCTGGGCCATGTGGCGCGACCCGGCGCCGGTGCGATGATCGCGGCCTACGCCGACCGCACCTCCCTCTGCCCCGGCGAACGCTTCACCCTGCACGCCGCCGCCGAGCACGGCCCCTGCCGGCTGGAGCTGGCCCGCGTCGGCGCCGGGCGCGACACCGTGCTGGTGCGCGAGGACCTCGCCATCGGCGCCCATCCGACGCCCGCCGACGCCGACCGCAATGGCTGCGGTTGGCCCGCCGCCCTGGAGGTCGAGGTCGGGGCCGACTGGGCCAGCGGCTACTACGACCTCACCCTCACCGACGCCGCCGGCGACACCGCCCACCACTTCATCTGCGTGAAGGCCGCGCCTGCCCGCCGCCGCCGCATGGTGCTGGTGCTCAGCACCAACACCTGGCACGCCTACAACTACTGGGGCGGGGCCAGCGCCTATTGCGACGTCGAGGCCCTGATGTCGCGCCGCGCCGCCCTGCCCGAGGCCATGGCCGGCGCCATCGGCGTGCTCTCCACCCAACGGCCGTTCCCGCCGCTGCTGCTGGCCGCGCCGCCGGACATGCCGCGGCTGGTCAATCTCGAGAAGCGCGGCTTCCAGCAGAAGCCCTGGGCCGGCGCCGATCCGGCCTGGTCGCGCGCGCATGGCCAGTCGCCCTACGACGGCTCGGCCGGCTACCTCAACAAGTGGGAGCACCACTTCGTCCGCTGGGCAGAGGCCGCCGGCTACGACTTCGACTACCTCACCGACCACGACCTCGACGCCGATCCGCAGGCCCTCGCCCCCTACGACACGGTCCTGCTGGTCGGGCACAGCGAATACTGGTCGGGGCCGCAGCGCGACCGCATCGAGGCCTTCGTCGACGCCGGCGGGCGCCTGGCGATCTTCTCCGGCAACACCGCCTTCTGGAAGGTCCGCTGGGAGGGCGAGGGCCGCACCCTGGTCTGCCACAAGTGGAAGGGCGAGACCGCCGAAGCCGCGCCCGCCGCCGACGCCACCCACCTCTGGTCGCATCCGGTGTTCGGCCGCCCGGAGGCCCAGATCACCGGCCTCAGCTTCATCTTCGGCGGTTACCACCGGCTGGGCCTCTGCGCCGCGCGCGGGGCCGGCGGCTACACGGTCTACCGGCCGGAGCATTGGGCCCTGGAAGGCGCCGACCTCTACTGGGGCGATGTGTTCGGCGACCAGGTGCCGCTGCTGGGCTACGAGAACGACGGCTGCCAGATCGCCTTCGGCGACGACGGTCGGCCGGCCCCGCGCCCGACCCTCGGCGTGCCGGCCGACCTCGAGATCATCGCCATGGCCCCGGCCGCCTTCGCCGAATCCCCCAGCCCCTACCGTCCGCTGATCCCGCCGGAACAGCTGGGCGTGGTGGCCCAGATCGCGCTCGGCGACGACAGCCCGCAGGCCCAGGCCCGCATCCTGCGCGGCCACGCGGTGATGGCCAGCTTCCGCCGCGGCCGGGGCGAGGTGTTCAACGCCGGGACCACCGAATGGGCCCATGGCCTCGCGGCGCGCGACCCCTTCGTCGACCGCATCACCCGCAACGTGCTGGACCGCTTCGCCGCCGCCCCGCGCTGAGGCCGCGCCCGGCCGATGATTTGTCGCCAATCTGGAATAGGCCATATCCCGTTCGGCGCCTTCTACCCCCGTTGTGGAATAGACAACTCAGCTCCTGCGAAACGCCGCCCGGGCTTCCGGCGGCCCAACGAGGGATCGTAGAATGAGCACTCAAGTTGTCCTGATCACCGGCGCCCTGACCGGCATCGGCCGGGCCGCCGCCATCGCGTTCGCCAAGCAGGGCGCCAAGGTCGTGGTGTCCGGTCGTCGCGACGACGCCGGCCACGCGCTCGCCGAAGAGCTGCGGTCCTTCGGTTCGGAAGCCGAGTTCATCAACGCCGACGTCCGCAAGGAGGACGACCTCCGCGCCCTGGTCGATGCCACCGTCGCGCGGTTCGGCCGTCTCGATGTGGCGGTCAACAACGCCGCCACCGAAGGCGCGGTCGGCCCGATCACCGACCAGACCGCCGAAAGCTTCGCCACGACCTTCGACACCAACGTCCTGGGCGTGGTCCTCAGCATGAAGCATGAGGTGCGCGCCATGCAGGCCCAAGGCAGCGGCGCGATCATCAACATCTCCTCGACCTATGGGCACGAGGGCGCGGCCGGGGCCTCGATCTACGTCGGCGCCAAGCACGCCGTCGAAGGCATCACCAAGTCGGTGGCGCTCGAAATCGCCAAGTCGGGAATTCGAGTGAATGCCGTCGCGCCTGGCCCTACGGACACCGGCATGCTGACCCGCTTCACTGGTACGGCGGAGAACAAGGCGGCCCTGGCGACGCAGGTTCCGCTGGGTCGACTCGGCCTCTCCGAGGAGGTCGCCGACGGTATCGTCTTCATTGCGTCGGACGAAGCCAGGTTTATCACGGGTCACGTCCTCAACGTCGACGGCGGACACAGCGCCAACTGATCCTGGCGGGCGCGGAAGCTGCCCGCTTCGACCGTTTCGCAAGTCAGCTTGAGCAACCAACGAGAAAGGAACCCCGATGAACCAGCACAGCCACCAGACCGCGCCGACAGAGTTCGTTGAGGCTAACGGAATCCGCTTCGCCTATCGCCGCTTCGGCGAGGCCGGCGGCGTGCCGCTCGTCTTCAACCAGCACTACCTCGGCACCATGGACTACTGGGACCCGGCGGTGTCCGTTGGCTTGGCCCGCGTCCGCGTGGTGATCCTGGTCGTCAATGCGGGCGTCTCCAGCAGCTCCGGCGTGGTCCCGACCACATTTGAAGAGATGGCCGCCAACGCCATCGCCTTCATCAAGGCGCTGGGCCTGAAGCAAGTCGACGTATTTGGTTTCTCGATCGGCGGCTTGGTCGTGCAGGAAATCACCTTGCAGGCGCCCGATCTCGTTCGCAGGATGATCATCGATGGCGCAGGTCCGCGCGGCGGTCAGGGAATGGAGCTGATAGCCCAGGCTACAGGGCGGCTCTTTGGCGCCCACCCCCACGATCCGCCCGAGAGTGTCTGGCTCGCGGTCAAATTCAGTCCGTCCGCGGC
>JAQGIV010000105.1 GCA_028290945.1 Phenylobacterium sp.
TGACCATGTTGCGGGTGTACTGCTCGTGGCCGGGGGTGTCGGCGACGATGAACTTGCGCTTGTCGGTGGAGAAGAACCGGTAGGCGACGTCGATGGTGATGCCCTGCTCGCGCTCGGCGGCGAGGCCGTCGACCAGCAGGGCGAAGTCGATCTCGCCGCCCTGGGTGCCGATCCGCTTGGAGTCGGCTTCGAGGGCCGCCAGTTGGTCCTCGAAGATCATCTTGGAGTCGTAGAGCAGCCGCCCGATCAGGGTCGACTTGCCGTCGTCCACCGAGCCGCAGGTGAGGAAGCGCAGCAGGCTCTTCACCTCGTGGGCCTTGAGGTAGGCGTCGATGTCCTCGGCGATCAGCGCGGACTGGTGGGCCATCAGAAATAGCCCTCCTGCTTCTTCTTCTCCATGGAGGCGGCCTGGTCGTGGTCGATCTTGCGGCCCTGGCGCTCGGAGGTGGTGGTGAGCAGCATCTCCTGGATGATCTCAGGGAGCGTCGTGGCCGTGCTCTCGACCGCGCCGGTCAGCGGGTAGCAGCCCAGAGTTCGGAAGCGGACCGACTTCATCATCGGCGTCTCGCCGGGGGCGAGCGGCATGCGGTCGTCGTCGACCATGATCAGGGCCCCGTCGCGCTCCACCACTGGCCGCTCGGCGGCGTAGTAGAGCGGCACGATGGGGATGTTCTCCAGGTGGATGTATTGCCAGATGTCGAGCTCGGTCCAGTTGGAGATCGGGAAGACGCGGATGCTCTCGCCGGGGTTCTTGCGGGCGTTGTAGAGCCGCCAGAGCTCGGGGCGCTGGTTCTTCGGATCCCAGCGGTGCTGGGCCGAGCGGAAGGAGAAGATGCGCTCCTTGGCGCGGCTCTTTTCCTCGTCGCGGCGCGCCCCGCCGAAGGCCGCGTCGAAGCCGTATTTGTCGAGCGCCTGCTTGAGCCCCTCGGTCTTCCAGATGTCGGTGTGCAGGGCCGAGCCGTGGTCGAAGGGGTTGATGTTCCTGGCGACGGCTTCCGGGTTCTTGTGCACCAGCAGCTCGAAGCCGAGCTCGGCGGCCATGCGCTCGCGCATCTCGTACATGGCCCGGAACTTCCAGGTGGTGTCGACGTGCAGCAGCGGGAACGGCGGCTTGGACGGATAGAAGGCCTTGGCCGCCAGGTGCAGCATGACGGCCGAATCCTTGCCGATGGAATAGAGCATCACCGGGCGTTCGCACTCGGCGACGACCTCGCGCATGATGTGGATGCTCTCGGCCTCGAGGCGCTGCAGGTGAGTGAGCATTGCGGGCGAGACGGCGCCTTTTTGCACAGCGGAGGTGGGCGCGACGCGAGCGTCCATTCAAGAGGACCTTACAACACTTACGGTGAAAGCCGCCCGCCGGATGATCGACGGACGCTCGGCCCGGTTGCTGACTTAGAGGTACGGCCCGGCTCGGACAAGGCGCGGGGCCCCCCAGGAAATCTGCAGGTGGTGAGAGGCTTCGTGGCCGGGGCGGCTTGGCGGGCGATGCCGCCCATGCAAGATGACGCGCAACGAAACGAACGCGTGCGAGCCAGGGAAACTGGCCGAGCCGCCACAGGGGAAACAATCGATGACCGCCGCAGCGGCCGCAGATCAGAAAACGCCCGGCTACAGCTACCTGGTCGCTTGGGTTCTGTTCGTCATTTACACGTTCAACTTCCTTGACCGGCAGATCATCGGAATCCTCGGCAAGGATATCGTCACAGAGCTGCACCTGACCAAGACCGAGTTCGGGTTGATGGGCGGGACTGCGTTCGCGCTGTTCTATACGGTCTGCGGCATACCCGTGGCCTGGTTCTCCGACCGCGGTCGCAGGGTCTGGATCATCTCCGGGGCGTGCGCGCTGTGGAGCCTGTTCACCGCGCTCTGCGGCACCGCGACCGGCTTCGTCCAGCTGATGCTCTTCCGGATGGGGGTCGGCGTGGGTGAGGCCGGCGGATCGCCGCCCTCCTACAGTCTGATTTCGGATTACTTCCCCGCCTCCAACCGCGGCGTGGGTCTCGCGATCTATTCTCTCGGCGTGCCCGTGGGCTCGATGCTGGGCGCCTTCGCCGGCGGCCGGATCGCGGCCGCCTACAACTGGCGGGTCGCCTTCTATGCGGTGGGCATCCCAGGCGTCGTCCTGGCGCTGCTGATGCTGCTGATCGTCCGCGAGCCGAAGCGGGGCGGGCTGGACGTGGTCCTGGACGGCGGCGCCGAACACCCGCCGGCCCCGCCGCTGATGGACGCCATCAAGAGCTTTGTGGGCAACCGCACACTGGTGCTGGTCGCCGTCTCCAGCGCGATGTCGGCCTTCGTGGGCTATGCGGGGCTGCTCTGGAACCCGCAGTTCCTTGAGAACGTGAAGGGGATGAGCAAGACGCAGGTCGCCGACTACTATTCGATCGCGCTCGGCGTCAGCGGCATCATCGGGACCTTCGGCGCCGGCTGGGTGGTGGACCGGTTGAGCCGCCGCGACCGGCGATGGTTCGCCTGGGTGCCGGCGATCGCCTTCGCGCTGAGCATTCCCTTCTGGATCGGACTCATCTGGGCGCCGACGTGGCAGCTGGCGATGGTGTTCCTCTGCGGTCCGATGCTGCTCAACAACATGTACCTGGCCCCGGCCCTGACCGTCGTGCAGAACGCCGTCCCGCCGGGGATGCGGACCATCGCGGGCGCGCTGTTGCTCTTCGTGCTGAACCTGGTGGGGCTGGGCGTCGGCCCGGTCTATGTGGGGCGGATCGCCGACATGATGGACCTGCAGTACGGCAAGAACTCCCTGGCGATCGGCTTCGCGGCGCTGATCCCGATCGTGGTGCTGACGGTGGTCGCGCACCTCGCCGCCTCGGCCTCGATCGGCCGCGACAAGCGGCTGGCCGCGCTGATCCCCTAGCTTCCACGATCCATGTCCGAAAACCGCGAGACTTCTCACGCGGTGAGGCCCACCTTGGCGCCATGGACATGGATTTCGAAGCCTGCCGACGCGCCTTCGTGACCCGCGACGCCCGTTTCGACGGGCGCGTGTTCGGGGCCGTCAAGACCACCGGCATCTATTGCCGCCCGATCTGCCCGGCCCGGACGCCGAAGGCGGAGAACATGACCTTCTATCCGAGCGCCGCGGCGGCGCAGGAGGCGGGCTACCGGCCCTGCCTGCGCTGTCGGCCGGAGGCCTCGCCGGACCTCGGCGCCTGGCGCGGCACGTCGAACACCGTGTCGCGGGCGCTGGCCCTGATCGAGGCCGGCGCGCTGGACGGCGGCGACGTTGACGGCCTGGCCGCGCGGCTCGGCGTCGGCGAGCGCCAGCTGCGCCGGCTGTTCCGCCAGCACCTGGGCGCGGCGCCGATCACGGTGGCCCAGACCCGCCGCGTGCTGCTCGCCAAGCAGCTGATCCAGGAGACCCGCCTGCCGATGGCTGAGGTGGCGCTGGCCTCGGGTTTCGGCAGCGTGCGGCGCTTCAACGAGACCTTCCAGGACCTGTTCGGACGGCCGCCCGGCGCCCTGCGCCGGCTGCGCGGCGAGGCCACGGCGGCGGCCGCCGGCGTCACCGTCCGCCTGCCCTACAAGCCGCCCTACGACTGGGCGGCGATGATCGGTTTCCTGACGGCCCGCGCGATCCCTGGCGTCGAGAGCGTCTCGGCGAAGCGCTACGCCCGGACCCTGTCGGTGGACGGCGCCACCGGCGTGGTGGTGGTGACCCCGGGCGACGGCGATTTCCTGGTGGCCGAGATCCGCTTCCCGAAGCTGAAGGCGCTGCCGGCGGTGATCGCCCGCATCCGCCGGGTGTTCGACCTGACCGCCGACCCGACCTTGATCGGGGCGCACCTGTCGCAGGATCCGCGGCTCGCGCCGCTGGTGGCCGCGCGGCCGGGCCTGCGGGCGCCGGGCGCCTGGGACGGCTTCGAGATGGCGGTGCGCGCCATCCTCGGCCAGCAGATCACGGTGACCGCGGCGGTGAACCTCGCAGCCAAGCTGGTGGCGACCTATGGCCAGCCGATCGACGATCCGTCGGCGGCGAAGCTCGGCCTGACGCGGATCTTCCCGACGCCGCAGCGGCTGGTCGGCGCCGATATCGCGGCGCTCGGCATGCCCAGGGCCCGCGGCGCCTCCCTGGAGGCCCTGGCCCGCACCGTGGCGGCAGACCCGACGATCTTCACCCCGCGCGCCGACCTGGAGAGCGCCATCGCGGCGCTTTCGGCCCTGCCGGGGATCGGCGCCTGGACGGCGCAGTACATCGCCCTGCGCGAACTGCGCGAGCCCGACGCCTTCCCCCACGCCGACATCGGCCTGCTGCGGGCCATGGCCGATGCGCACGGCGTCAGGCCGAGCGCCGAGGCGCTGCTCGAAACCAGCCAAGGCTGGCGGCCCTGGCGCGCCTACGCGGCGCAGCATCTCTGGGCCGCCGACGCGGCCCAGCCCATCCAGAAGAGGACCAAGACCGATGACCGACGCGCGGCCTAGCGCGCTCACCCTGGAGCGCATGGCGACGCCGATCGGCGAAGCCCTGATCGTCACCGACCAGGAAGGCGTGCTGCGCGCCTTCAACTGGACCGACTACGAGGACCGCATGCTGGCCTGGCTCGGCCGCCACTATCCGCGCACGCCGATGCGCGAGGGGCGCTCGGCGGCGGCCGTGCACGAGGCGTTCGTGCGCTATTTCGGCGGCGAGCCGCGGGCCCTGGACGGGCTCGCCTGGCGCGCGTCCGGCACGCCGTTCCAGCTCGCGGTCTGGGCGGCGCTGTGCACCATTCCGGTGGGCGAGACCCTGAGCTATGCGGGGCTGGCCGAGCGGATCGGGCGGCCGCGCGCGGTGCGGGCGGTTGGCCTTGCCAACGGCGCCAATCCGATCAGCGTGCTGGTGCCCTGCCACCGGGTGATCGGGACCAACGGGGCCCTGACCGGCTACGGCGGCGGCCTACCGCGCAAGCAGTGGCTGCTGGGTCATGAGGGGGCGAGCTTCAAGGCGCAGCTCGCCGCCTGAGCGGCGGGATCAGGACCTGAGCAGGGCCCCCGCGGCGCCCTCGGCTTCCATCTCGGCCATGGCGCGCACCAGGTCCAGCACCTTGCGGCGCAGGCCGGGGCGGCGGACGCGCGGGAAGATGTCGGCCAGCTCCAGGCCTTCCGGCGTCAGCAGGAACTCCTGGGCGTTGGCGCCCATGAAGCCGCGCGAGGCGCCGTCCATCTCGTCCTCGAGGCCCTCGTAGAAATAGGCCACGTTGGTCTTCAGGGCGCGGGCGATCTCCCACAGCTTGGAGGCGCTGACGCGATTCGCGCCGCGCTCGTACTTCTGGACCTGCTGGAAGGTGAGGCCGAGCTGTTCGGCCAGCTTCTCCTGGCTGACGCCCAGCGCCTTGCGCCGCATGCGGATGTGCAGGCCGACGTGCCGGTCCACAGGATGCGGGCCGCCGGCGGTCTCGTCAGCGCTGGCCGGGATCAGCTCGCCGGTCGTGAACTGCGTGTGGGGGGTTCCGATCATGGCAACACAGGCTCCAAGTTTCACCCCGCCCGAAGCGTGCGGCCCGTTTTGGCGAGCTCTTCGTGTCGACGTTCGGCGACGATGTTCTGTGACTACGGCGAAGCTGGCCCTGGGTTGAAGTCGTCACCTACTCAATTTGGGGTTTAGAGCAAAACCTGCGGCGTCCGGCCGCAGGCATAACCTCGTTATGTGATTTTGGGGGCCGCCGGACCCCGCGCCACCGCGATAGTGGCAAAGCACAACCTTGACACCGGTGGTTGCAAGGGGCCGGCGCCGGCGTGAGGCTTCCGTCCGGCGTGTCCGGCGGGCCACAGGCGCGGGCGCTCGGCGAGTTCAACTACAAGGTGCGAACGGCGCCTAGTAATTGCCCATCGGGCAGGACCGGCGATGAGTTGTGGCCGCGATCGTCAAGCAGCCGGCCATACCGACCGTTCGGCCTGGAAATATTGGCCCGCCGAATACAGAAAGGCTTACGCCACCGGCAAACCCGGCCGGTATCGGTGGCGATGGTCTCTCAGAACGGCGATAAGTTATCGCTGTAAATGTTGGCATCGACAGTAAGCCGCCAAGCGGTATGCCGCACAACTTGTAATAGATATTGGGACTTATCGCCGATCATGTAGATGATTGTTGACCATCTCTGCCGCGTGCTACAGCTTCCAGCCGAAGCGCAGAAATAAATAGCGCTCGTCTATCTGGGGAGGCCGATTCAAATGCACTTCAAGGGCTACCTTTTGGCGTCCGGCGCGGTCATGGCCGCCATGGTGGGCGCGACCGCCCAGGCGCAGACGCGCAGCAGCACGACGGCGGCATCGACCAACACCATCGAAGAACTGGTCGTCACGGCCCAGAAGCGCGAGCAGAGTCTGCAGGACGTGCCCGTCGCGGTGTCGGCCTTCACCTCGGAGAAGCGCGACCTGATCGGCGTCAACACCATCGCCGACCTGACGAACTTCACGCCCGGCCTCGAATACAACGCCCAGAACGACCGCAACACCCTGCGCGGCGTCGGCCGGAACACCAACGTCCACGCGGCCGACGGCTCGGTCGCCCAGTACTCGGACGGCATCTACACCTCCTCGACGACGGAAGCGGGCAAGACGCCGCTGTTCGTGGATCGCCTGGAGATCCTGCGCGGCCCGCAGGGCACGCTCTACGGCCGCAACTCCATCGGCGGCGCGATCAACATCATCTCCAAGCGCCCGACCGAGGACTGGTACGCCGAGGTCCGCGCCCAGTATCAGAACTACGACATGCGGATCATCGAGGCGGCGACCTCAGGCCCGACCTCGATCCCCGGCGTGCAGTTCCGCGCCGGCTTCAACTGGACGAAGCAGAGCGAGGGCTGGTTCAAGAACACCGTCCCGGGCGAACCGGACGAAGGCAACATCATCGACACCAAATATGTCGAAGGTCAGCTGAAGTTCCACTTCAACGACAACTTCGACGCCTGGATGAAGCTGGCCTGGCAGGACTGGCACAACGACGGCGGCGGGCCCGGGTCGCGCAACACCTGGACCCCGGCGCCGTTCCCGACCTACCAGACGCCGACCGGCATCGCGCTGACGCCCGGCTATCCGTGTCTCGCCGGCGCGCCCAACCCGACGCAAATCACCAACGTCATCCCCGGCGGCGGCTTGACGCTGGCCCAGGCCTGCACCAACGCCGCGCTGACCGATCCGCGCAAGATCACCTCGGACGTGCCCTACCAGGTGAAGCTCACCGGCACGATGATCTTCGCCAGCGAGTGGAACTACCACTTCACCGGCATGGACCTGAAGTACATCGTCGGCGGCACGCACTATAACTATGCGCTGACCGGCCCGACGCCGGTCGACCAGGCGCCGATCATCTCGTTCCAGCTGCCGCGGGTGCTGCCGGCGGGCACGCTCGGCGCGGGCTCGCCCACGGTGATCATCCCGGGCGGCGGCCCGGTGGTCCGTCCGCGCTACGCCTTCAACTACCACGAGGCGCTGAACTGGATCAGCAACGAGATCAACCTGGCGTCCACCGACAAGGGGCCGCTGCAGTGGATCGCCGGCCTCTATTATTATGACGAGGACTACGTCCAGCCGGTCTACACGACCCTCAACGACCAGCCCGACCTCGGCGTCAACCTGTCGAACGCGGTCTGCGCCTTCACCGGCGGCACGTGCCCGGTGCTGCCCGGCAACAACCGGCTCTACGACGACCGGCCGTCGCTGAACACCAAGTCCAAGGCCGGCTTCGGCCAGATCGACTGGCAGTTCAACGAGCACTGGAAGACCACCGTCGGCCTCCGCTACACCCAGGACCACAAGAAGGGTCAGGAACAGCTGCGGCTGCTCTGCTTCGACCTGGTGGCCTGCGGCGTGGCGCCGGAACTGCTCGGCGGCAACTTCCACCTCGAGCTGACCCAGTTGCCGACGGTCATCGCGGGCCTGGTGCCCGGCGCGCCCGGCGCGCCCGGCACGCCCGGCATCGCCTCGCTGACCACGGTCGATCCGGCCACCGGCTTCGCCACTCGTCGCTATGACGCCAAGTGGTCGGCCACCACCGGCACCTTCGGCCTGCAGTGGGACCCCGAACCGGGGACCATGGCCTATTTCAACTACAGCCGCGGCTTCAAGGCGGGCGGCTTCCGGATCGGCATCGACACGACCATCCAGTCGTTCCCGAGCACCGATCCTGAGCACCTGGACGCCTTCGAGATCGGCCTGAAGAAGGATTTCGGACGGACCTTCCAGGTCAATGCCGCGGCGTTCTACTACAACTACAAGAACGACCAGATCCCGCTGACGGTCGCCCAGACCTCCGGCGGCCTCGGCCAGACCCAAAACATCTTCTACAACGTGCCCGAGGCGCGGAACGTCGGCTTCGAGATGGAGTCGATCTGGCAACCGATCGACCACCTGCAGATCCTGTTCAACTACTCCTACCTCGACGCCAAGGTGACCAAGGGCGACGGGGTCGTCGACCCGGCCGACCCGGCCGCCCTTGCGGTCGGGGCCAAGCCCGACTTCGCCTTCGCCCAGTGCCTCGTGGCGGGCGCGACCTGCACCACCGACGTCTTCACCGGCTCGGGCGCGTTCATCCAGCAGACGGTGGGCGGTCCCTTCGTGCCGGTGTCGAGCGTGATCGGCGCGGGCAACGGCGGCTTCCAGCGGCCGCAGAGCATCGTCGGCAACCACCTGCCGAACGCGCCCACCAACAAGGTCGCGGTCAACGTCAACTACACCTGGCAGTTCGAGCCCGGTTCGATCACCGGATCGGTGAACTACATCTGGCGCGACAAGCAGTACGGCTCGCTGTTCGACCGCAGCTACTACCAGGCGCCGGCCTACAGCCAGTGGGACGCCCGCATCACCTACAAGGACAAGGACAACAAGTTCACGGTCATCGCCTTCGTGAAGAACCTTCTCGATGACCTCGGCTACGAAGGCGGCTCCGGCGCCGATCGTCGCCGCGGCCTGCTGCCCGGCTATGTCATGGGTCAGACCGGCGCCACGGCGCTGGCCTCGATCCCGGTCCTCGAGCCCGGCACCCCGGGGCAGGGATCGATCGCGCAGAGCTTCCTGCTGACCCCGCCGCGGACCTACGGCATCGAGCTGCAGTACCGCTTCTAGACCCCAAGGGGCTGATCGAGGCGAAGGCGCTCCGCAGCCGCGGGGCGCCTTTTCCTTTTGCGGCCGGCCCTTGCGCGGCCGGCGCGGGGACGCTCTAGCTACCGGCATGCGCCTGCTCATCGCCGAGGACGATCCGATGCTGGGGGCCGGCCTGCGCCGCGCGCTGCAGCGGGCGGGCTACACGGTGGACCTGGCGGTCACCGGCGACGAGGCCATGGCCGCCACCCGGGCGCAGGCCTATGAGCTGATCCTGCTGGACCTCGGCCTGCCCAACATCTCGGGGATCGAGGCGCTGAAGGCGCTGCGCGGCCGCCGGGACGCCACGCCGGTGATCATCGTCACCGCCCGCGACCGGCCCGAGCAGAAGGTCGAGGGCCTCGACGCCGGGGCCGACGACTATGTGGTCAAGCCCTTCGACCTGGATGAGCTGCTGGCCCGCATCCGGGCGCACATCCGCCGCGGCGAGCAGCGGACCAGCGACGCGCTCTCCGCCCACGGCGTCAGCGTCGACCTGGCGGCCCGCACGGTGACCGTGGCCGGCGAGGCGGTGGCGGTGACCGCCAAGGAGTTCAAGGTGCTGGCCACGCTGATGCGCCGCATGGGCCAGTTCGTCGCCAAGGAGGAGCTGGAGGGCGCGCTCTACGACGACACCGCCGAGGTGGAGAGCAACACCATCGAGGTGGCGGTCTACGGCCTGCGCCGCAAGCTGGGTTCGGGCTTGATCGTCACCGCCCGCGGGCTCGGCTACACCATCCCGAAGGACGCCTGAGGTGGCCGGCCGCCGGCCGCTGGCCCGCCCGACCTCGCTGCTGGTGGCGCTGTTCGGGCGCGTGGGCGTGCTGTTCCTGGTCATCGTGCTGGTGGTGGGGCTGGTCGCCTTCTTCACGGCCCAGCGGCGGATCAACGAGATCTATGACGGCCAGCTGATCATCGGCGCCAACGTCCTGCTCGCCCTGACCTCCGACGAGCTGAAGGAGGCGGCGGCGACCGGGGCGCAGGGTCCGCTGACGGTGGACAGCGACATCCTCGCGCCGGAGGACCGCCAGGCGTTCGACGATTACGCCGACTGGCGGATGTTCCGCATCTGGCAGGGCGGCAAGGTGGTGCTGCGCTCCGACACCGGGCCGCCGCTGACCCCGCCGGCGGCGCAGAACGGCTTCTCCGAGGTCGCCGGGCCGCAGGACAGCTGGCGCATCTACACCCTGCACGTGCCGCACGGCGACGTGACGGTGCAGATCGGCGAGCGCAGCGACATCCGCCTGGTGCTGGTGCAGGGGATCGCGCTGGGCCTGGCGCTGCCGCTGCTGCTGCTGATCCCGATCGGCGGGGTGCTGATCTGGCTGACCCTGTCGGACGGGCTGCAGGCGCTGCGCACCTTGATCTCCGAGATCGGCCGCCGGACCATGCGCGACCTCTCGCCCCTGCCGCTGGATCCGTGGCCGCGCGACCTGCATCCGCTGGTCCGCTCGATCAACCGGCTGTTCGAGCGCATCGACCGCTCGCTGCAGAACGAGCGGCGGTTCCTGGACGATGCGGCGCACCAGCTGCGCACCCCGCTGGCGGCGGTGAAGCTGCAGGCGCAGCTGATCGGCGGCGAGGGTGATGCGGCCGAGCGCCAGCTGATGACGTCGCAACTGGTGGAGAGCGTCGACCGCGCCTCGGCGCTGACCGACAGCCTGCTGACCCTGGCCCGGCTGGAAGCCCGCCGCGCGGTGGGGGCGGCGGCCGGCGACCTGCGCGCCGAGACGGTGGCGGCGCTGGCCGACCTCGCCCCGGTCGCCGCGCGGCGCGCGGTGGAGCTGTCCTTCGAGGGCGCCGGGACCTACCCCGGCGGCGATCCGGTGCTGCTGCGGCTGATCGCGGCCAACCTGGTGGAGAACGCCATCAACCACGCGCCGGAGGGCTCCGAGGTGGCGGTGCGGCTGTCGACGGCGCAGGGCGCGCACCGGCTGAGCGTCACCGACGCCGGGCCGGGGATTCCGCCCGCCGAGCGGGCCAAGGTGCTGGAGCGGTTCTACCGCGGCGCCGGCGCGGCGCCGAAGGGATCGGGGCTCGGCCTGTCGATCGTCGGCGAGGCGGTGCGGCTGCTGGGCGGCAAGCTGGAGCTGCGCGACCGGGCCGACGGGACGCGCGGACTGTGCGCGGTGGTCGAGCTGCCGGAGCCGCGCCCCGCCAGCGCCTAGATTTCGTCAGCTTCGCATCAGGTTGGGCCTCTAAGCCGCGTCCCGGGACGAGGGGCAGTGGTGTAGCGATGCAAGTGTTCTGCGATTTCGACGGGACGATCTCGGTCGTCGACACCACCGACCGCGTCCTCAGCCGCCTGGCCGGGCCGCAATGGGAGGCCCTGGAGGCCGATTGGATCGCCGGGCGCATCGATGCGGCGGCCTGCATGCGCGGCCAGATCGCCCTCATCGAAGGCTCCGACGCCGAGCTGGACGCAGTGCTCGACGAGGTCGAGCTCGATCCCGGCTTCCCGGCCTTCGCCGCCTGGTGCGCCGACCACGCCATTCCGCTGACCATCGTCTCCGACGGCGTCGACTATTTCATCCGCCGGATCCTGGCCCGCCACGGGCTGGAAGACCTGCCGATCGTCTCCAACCGCCTGATGGGCGAGGCCGGGGCCCGGGCGCTGTCCCAGCCGCACCGCCGCGACGGCTGCGCGGCCGGCGCCGGGGTCTGCAAGTGCGAGGTGGCCGCCGCGCGGCACAGCCCGGCCAAGTCCCTGGTCTATGTGGGTGACGGGCGCTCGGACTTCTGCGTCTCGCACCGCGCCGACATCCTGTTCGCCAAGGATGCGCTGGCGACCTACGCGGCCGGCCGCGGCGAGGCGCATGAGCGCTTCGAGACCTTCCACGACATCACCGCGATGCTGGCCCCCCTGGTCGAGGCCCGTCGCGCGACCGCGCTCTAAGGAGTTCTAGCCATGTACGACGCGCCGCTCAGCACCCCGCTGGACGAGGCCGAGCTTCGCCGCCTGGAGAGCGAGTACTGCTCCTATGGCGACACGGTCCACTACCTGCCGGACCCCAAGTTCTTCACCGGCTGCGAAGGCTCGTTCATGTACGACGCCGAGGGCCGCAACTTCCTCGATCTGCAGATGTGGTACTCGGCGGTCAACTTCGGCTACCGCAACCCGCGCCTGAACGCCGTCGCCGCCCGCCAGCTCGACACCCTGCCGCAGGTCGCCTCGCAGTACCTGCACCGCGAGAAGGTCGAGCTGGCCGCCATGATCGGCCAGGACGCCGAGAAGAAGTTCGGCAAGAAGGGCCGGGTGCACTTCAACGTCGGCGGCGCCCAGGCGGTCGAGGACAGCCTGAAGATCGTGCGCAATGCGTCGGGCGGGAAGAGCCTGATGTTCGCCTTCGAAGGCGGCTATCACGGCCGGACGCTCGGGGCCTCGGCGATCACCTCGTCGTACCGCTATCGCCGCCGCTACGGCCACTTCGGCGAGCGGGCCCAGTTCATCGAGTTCCCGTACCACTTCCGCGGCCCCAAGGGCATGAGCAAGGAGGAGTACGGCGAGCTGTGCGTGCAGCGGTTCGCCCGGCTGTTCGAGACCGAATACAACGGCGTGCTCGACACCAAGACCGGCCAGGCCGAGTTCGCCGCCTTCTACGTGGAGCCGATCCAGGGCACCGGCGGCTATGTCGTGCCGCCGAAGAACTTCTTCATCGAGCTCAAGAAGGTGCTCGACCGCTACGGCATCCTGCTGGTGGTCGACGAGATCCAGATGGGCTTCTTCCGGACCGGCAAGCTGTGGTCGATCGAGCACTTCGGCGTGGAGCCGGACGTGCTGGTGTTCGGCAAGGCGCTGACCAACGGGCTGAACCCGCTGTCGGGCCTGTGGGCCAAGGAAGAGCTGATCAACCCGACCATCTTCCCGCCGGGCTCGACGCATTCGACCTTCAACTCCAATCCGATGGGCACGGCGGTGGGCCTCGAGGTCATGCGCATGCTGGCCGAGGGCGACTATGAGCGGGAGGTCGCCGAGAAGGGCGCCTATTTCCTCGAGGGCCTGAGGGAGCTGCAGACCCGCTGGCCGCAGATCGGCGACGTGGACGGCCTGGGCCTGGCGCTGCGCGCCGAGATCTGCGAGGCGGACGGCTGGACGCCCAACAAGGCGCTGCTCGACCTGATGGCCGAGGAAGGCATGAACGGCGACCTGGACGTCGGCGACGGCCAGCGCCACGGCCTGATCCTCGACGTCGGCGGCTACCACAAGAACGTCATCACGCTGGCGCCCTCGCTGCACATCTCGAAGGACGAGATCGACCTGGGCCTGAAGCTGATCGACCAGCTCCTGAGGCGCTGCACCCGCGGCTGATCCATATGCGTCCGGTAATCCTGCAGTTGGACGACGCCTTCGAGCGGCAACCGGCCCTCGGGCGGGCGGTGTTGTCGCGCGGCGGCCGGGTGCTGGCGGCGCGCGATCTCGGGCCGCCGCTCCGCCTGTGGAGCCGGGCCTCGACGCTGGACGAGCTGAAGCGCCGCCTGGCGGGCTGCCTGCCGATGCGCGGCGAGGCCGAGGTGGTGTTCGCCGGCTCCGGCGACTTCCACCACGTGACGCCGCTCTTGCTGGAGCGGGCGATCGCCGCGGCCGGCGAGCCGGTCACCCTGATCCACTTCGACAACCATCCGGACTGGGTGCGCCATGCGCCCGGCCGGCACTGCGGCTCCTGGGTGGGACGCGCCGCGCGGCTGGACGGCGTCGGCCGGGTGATCACCATCGGGGTGACCAGCCCCGACATCGGCCGCGCCCGCTCGCGCCAGGGCGACCTGGCGCTGATCGCCGAGGACCGGCTGGACCTGTTCGCCTGGGACGCGCCGGACGGCGGCGAGGAGGTGGTGCTGGAGGGCCGCGCCTGGCCGACCATCGCCGCGCTCGGCGAGGCGGCCTTCCTCGACCTGTTGGAGGCGGCGGTCCCCACCGGCGCGGTCTATGTGACCCTCGACAAGGACGTGCTGCGCGCCGAGGACGCGGTGACCAACTGGGACCAGGGGCGCGCCAGCCTGGACTTCGTGATGGCGGCGGTGCGCCGGCTGGCCGAGAGCCGGCGGATCGTCGGGGCCGACGTGGTCGGCGACTGGTCGAAGCCGGTCTATGGCGGCGGCGGCGGCGCGGGCCTGCTGAAGCTCGGCGAGGCCATGCTCGACCAGCCCTGGAGCCGGCCGGAGCCGGCCGACGCGGGCCAGGTCAACGAGGCGGTGAACCTGCGGCTGCTGGAGATGTTCGAAGGGCTTGCGGCATGACCGCCACCCTGGTCCCGGCGGCGCTCGCCCTGCTCGCCTTCTGCATCGTGGCGGAGACCGCCCAGCAGCTCAGCTTCAAGGTCGGCTCGGCCCGCGCCGAGGGCCAGGCGGGCTTCGTGCGCGCCATCCTCGGCCAGCCGCTGCTGTGGATCGGCATCGCGCTCTGGGTGGTGGAGAGCATCGCCTGGGTGCTGGTGCTGCAGAAGGCGCCGATCAGCATGGCCTATCCGGTGATGACGCTCAGCTACGCCACCGTGCCGGTGGCCGGCCTGGTGCTGCTGCGCGAGCGGATGACCACGCGCCAGGTGATGGGCGCGTCGCTGATCTTCGTGGGCGTGCTGATGGTGGCGGTGGCCGGCGCATGACCCACTACCTGCTGCCGAAACGCGACCTGACCTTCCGCCTGCGGGGAACCAGCGGCAAGGCCGTGCTGCTGATCCACGGCATGACCGGCGCGCCCGGCGAGATGAAGTTCCTGGCCAAGCGCCTGCACCGGCGCGGGCTGTCGGTGGCGGCCCCGCTGCTGGCCGGCCACGGGGTCGACGAGGAGAACCTGCTCAAGACGACCTGGCAAGACTGGCTGGGCTCGGTGCGCGAGGCCTATCGCGCGCTGCGCTGCGACCACGACGAGGTCTATCTGGCCGGCATCTGCGTCGGCGGGGCGCTGGGCCTGGCGCTGGCGGCGGAGGATCCGTCGGTGGCGGGGACGGCGGTCTATTCCATGACCTACCGCTACGACGGCTGGAACATGAAGCGCTGGTACTCGGCCGTCGCGCCCTACGCCGAGCCGTTCGCCGGCCTGCCGCTGATCCGCAAGCTGAGCTTCGTCGAGCCCTATCCCTTCGGGCTGAAGGACGAGCGGCTGCGCGACGGCATGGCGGCGACGCAGGGCGCGGTGATCCCCGGCGCCCTCGACCGCGTGCCGCTGGGGGCCATGGCCGAGATGCACCGGCTGTCGGACCACCTGGACGTGGTGGGCCGGCTGATCCACCAGCCGACGCTGATCCTGCACGCCCAGGACGACGACATGAGCCATCCGCGCAACGCCTACCGGCTCAAGAAGGCGCTGGGCGGACCCGTCGAGCTGCACCTGCTGGACGACTGCTACCACATGATCCACGTGGACCGGCAAAGGGACCTGGTGGGCGACCTGACAGCCGATTTCTGCGGCGCGCCGCCGGCCCCGGCGCCGGAACCGCGGCGGGTCGCGGAGCCGGCCGATGCCTGAAGCCCGCGTCGTCCGCTCGATCGGCGAGATCGGCCGCGAGGCCTGGGACGCCTGCTTCCCGGGCGCGCTGGAGGGCTATGACTACCTGGCGGCGGTGGAGGCGGCGGGACTCGCCGGCTTCGACTGGCGCTATGCGGTGGCGGAGGAGGGCGGCCGGATCGTCGCCGCGGCGCCCGGCTTCTTCACCGACTATTCGCTGGACACCACGCTGACCGCCCTCGGCCGGCGGCTGGTGGCGGCGACGCGCCGGCTGGCGCCGCGGGCCTTCACGGTGCGGATGGCCTGCCTCGGCTCGCCGTGCACCGAGGATGTCGGGCTGGGCTTCGCAGCCGATCTGCCCGTGGCGCGACGGGCGGCGGTGCTGACGGCGCTGCTGGAGGCTTTCGAGACCGCCGCGGCCCAGGCGGGCTGCTGGCTGATGGCCATCAAGGACGCGCCGGAGCGGGACCGCGCGGTGTGGGCCGACGCCACCCGGGCCAGCGGCTACCAGCGCACCGCCGGCATGCCGAGCGCCGAGCTGGCCATCGATTTCGCCGACCTGGACGGCTATTTCGCCAGCCTCAGCCACGCCACCCGCAAGGACATGCGCCGCAAGCTGAAGGCGCTCTGCGACCTGCGCATCGAGGTGGTCGACGACCTGGCGGGCCTCGAGCCGCGCATCCTCGATCTCTACCGCCAGACCCGCGAACGCTCCGACCTGCAGTTCGAGGACCTGACCGCCGCCTATTTCACCGGCGTGCTGACGCAGATGCGGGGCCGCGCGCTCTGCGTCGTCTACTGGGCGGGGGACGAGCTCATCGGCTTCAATCTGCTGCTCCAGGACGGGACGACCCTGCTCGACAAGTTCTTCTGCATGGAGAGCCTGCGGGGGCCCGCGCTCAACCTCTATTTCGTCAGCTGGTTCACCAATGTGCGGCTCTGCCTGGAGCGCGGCCTGAGCCGCTACCAGAGCGGCCAGGCGGCCTATGAGAACAAGCTCAGGCTCGGCAGCCGGCTGATCGGCGCCGACATGTACTTCCGCCATCGCCGGCCGCTGGTGAACCGCGCGCTGCAGTGGGCGGCCCCGCTGCTGGCCGACGATCCCGTGCCTGAGCGGGGGGCCGCGTGACCGCCGCCGTGTTCAGCCGCGCTCGCGCCGCCCGGCCGCTGGTCTGGCTGGCCATGCCGCTGATGGCCCTGGCCAACCAGTACCTGGCCGTGCGCACGGCGCAGGTGCTGGCCGGTCGGCCGTTCGGGCTGGACTGGCTGGCCGCGGCGATCCGCGCGCCCTGGGTGCAGGCCTGGATCGGCTGCGAGATCGTGACGCTGGCCATCTGGATGGTCGTGCTGTCGAACCTCACCTTGAGCGCCGCCTTCCCGATGACGGCGCTGGGCTATGTGCTGGTGATCGGCATGGGCTGGACCCTGTTCAGCGAGCCCGTGACGCTGGCCGAGATCGTCGGCGGCGTGGCGATCCTGGCCGGGGTCTGGATGCTGGGCGACGGCGAGGCCAAATCATGATCCACGCCCCGCTCGCGCCGGCCATGTCGAGACGCCATATGACTTCCACCCGGTCCCACGGGACCCCAGGACGCCGCCGATGAAAGCCACCGAATCCGAGCTGCTCGACCTGATCGCCCAGGAGGCGATCATCGACCGCGAGAAGCTCACCCGCGAGGCGACCCTGGAGGACCTCGGCATCTCCTCGCTGGACGTGATCTCCATGCTGTTCGAGCTGGAGGAGAAATACGGCGTGGTCATCGAGGAAGGCGACATGCCGCCGATGACCACCCTGGGCGAGATGGTCGATTTCCTGCTGTCGCGGATCAACGACGAGGCGGCCGCCTGATGGTCCGACGCATCGCCATCACGGGTCTGGGCGCGGTCTCCTCGCTGGGCTTCGGCGCCCAGGCCAACTGGGACGCCGCGCGCGAGGGCCGCTCCGGCATCGTCCAGCACCTGTTCGACGGCGGCCAGCATGGGCCGGAGCCGGTGACCCTGCCCGCCGCCCTGACCGCCGACGGGTTCGGCGCCGGGCTGGAAGACCGCTTCGGACGCAAGGTTTCGGCCGGCATCGACCGCTTCGCCATGCTCGGCCTCTGCGCGGCGTTCGAGGCGCTGGAGCAGGCCGGCCTGATCGACCATCCGGCGCTCAGCCAGCGCACCGCCATCGTGCTCGGCCACGGCCAGGGCGGTCAGGAGACGCTGGAGAAGTGCTACGAGCGCTACTACGGCCTGAAGTCGCAGCGCATGCATCCGGCCAGCGTGCCGAAGATCATGGTCTCCGGCGGGGTCAGCGCGGTGGCCATGCAGTTCGGCGTGCACGGCCCGACCTTCGCCACCTCCTCGGCCTGCGCCTCCTCGGCGCATGCGATCGTGCAGGGCGCCGGCCTGATCCAGACCGGCCTCGCCGACATCGCCATCGTCGGCGGCTCGGAGGCCATCGCCACGCCCGGCTGCATGTCCGGCTGGCAGGCGATCCAGGCGTTGGCCGACGTCACCTGCCGGCCGTTCTCCAAAGACCGCGACGGCATGGTCATGGGCGACGGCGGGGCGGTGCTGATCCTCGAGGACATGGACCACGCCCGGGCGCGCGGCGCGGAGATCCTCGGCGAATACCTGGGGGCGGGCATGACCTCGGACGCCTTCCACATCACCCAGCCGTCGCTGGAGGGCACCAGCACGGCCATGCGCCAGGCGGTGGCCAACGGCGGCCTCGCCGACGCCGAGGAGGTGCTGATCTCCGCCCACGGCACCGGCACGCCGCTCAACGACAAGAACGAGGCCGCCTCGATCCACGCGGTGTTCGGCGAGCGGGCCAAGCGCCATCCGGTGATCGCCACCAAGAGCGCCCACGGCCACCTGATCGGCGGCTCGGCGGCCCTGCAGGCGGTGATCGCCCTGCAGGCGCTGAAGGCGGGCCTCGCCCCGCCGGTGCTGAACTACAACGAACCCGATCCCGAGTGCGACGTGGATGTGGTGATCGGCCAGGTGCGGCCGATCAGGGCGCGCCACGCCCTGGTCAACGCCTTCGCCTTCGGGGGCCTCAACGTGTCCATGGCCTTCGCCGCATGAGCAGACCCCCGGCCAGGAAGCGGGTCTTCCGCTACAGCGCCTGGGATGCGGTCCCGGCGCTGCTGGTCTATGCGCACCTGGCGGCGCTCATCGCCTTCTTCCTGGCCTGGCCGCAGCTGTCGTGGGCGGCGCGGCTGGCGGGCGCGGGGCTCTACGCCTTCGCCATCGGCTGGAACCAGGACTCGGTCAGCCACAACTTCATCCACAACCCGTTCTTCACCTCGGGCCTCGCGAACCGCATCACCGAGTTCGCCCTGACCCTTGAGAACGGCGTGCCGCAGACCATGTACCGCTGGGTGCACATGCGTCATCACGCCGGCAACTCCGACCGTCCCGACGCCAAGGGCGAGACCCTCGACCCGATCTCGATCTATCGGCACGGCGCCGACGGCAAGGCCGAACCGATGCTGGCCTATGTCTTCATGGGCTTCTGGCGCGACGACAGCCCCTTCGAGGTGGCCCGCCAGATCCGCGCCAAGCGGCCGGCCGAGGCGCGCCGCGCGCTGGAGGAATTCTGGGTGATGGTGGCGGTCTATGCCGGGCTGCTGGCGATCCGCTGGGAGTTCGTGCTGGTGCTGGCGCCCTTCTACTATCTCGGCCAGTCGCTCTCGTTCCTGATCGCCTATTACGAGCACCTGGGCGGGGAGCCCGAGGACCCGCGGGCCACGGGGGTGT
This sequence comes from Phenylobacterium sp., assembly GCA_028290945.1. Classification (GTDB taxonomy): domain Bacteria; phylum Pseudomonadota; class Alphaproteobacteria; order Caulobacterales; family Caulobacteraceae; genus Phenylobacterium. The sequence goes on from JAQGIV010000105.1 coordinate 19,268, forward strand.
CGACCTACGGGCCCGTCTACAACCTGCTGTTCCTCAACAACGGCTACCACGGCGAGCACCACTATCGGCCGAAGCAGCACTGGACGCGGATGGCGGCGCTGCGGCGCGAGATGGCGGCCGACGCCGGCGCCAAGGCCCCGGTGATCCGGGCGCCGCACTTCCTGGGATTCCTCGACCCGCGCGTCTGGAAGACGCCGACGGGTCGCAGGCTTGGCATGACCACTTAGGATTGGAGGAGGGACGGAGGATGCGGGGGCGGGTTCTCTTGGCGATGCTGCTGACGGCCATGGCGCTCAGCGCCTGTTCGAAGCGGGATTCGCTGTTCATCGAGCCCGGCAAGGCGGACGCCAAGCCGGCCAAGCACGAAGCGCGAAAGGCCGCGCCGACCCCGCCGGCGCCCGCGCGGCCCTGAGCCGGTCTGGCTTCGGCAACATTGCCAAAATTTCATCGAGCGGCCCATCGCCGCAAGCGGGAGCGTGTCGTATAACGTTGCTCGACGGATTCGATCTGGACGGGGAGCGACATGACGACATTGACCGGTTTCGTCGCTTCCGTGGTGGTGCATTCCTCCGCCGCCGCCTTTTCGCATTTCGGCCTGACGCTGGAGCCCATGCACATGGACCGGCCCGCCGCCGAACGCGTGGTGGCCCGTAGCCACGCGGCCAAGGTGGCCGCCGACTGCCCCGAGCGGCTGGCCCGCTCGCACATCGACCACACCTGATCCTTCCGCGACGTTCCGGCCGGCCGACGCACGCTTGGCGCGAGCCGGGTGTTCGCGCGCCTGATCTGTCGTAAGGTGACCTTCTGGAAGGGTGCGGGCGGGGGCTCCTGAAGCTCGACGCGCGCGCCGTGTCGGAAGTGGCGCATGAGAAGCAACAGGCGTGGTCCGCCGATGGATTTCGGGACCTCCGAAGAGGGGACCGCCGAGGCGCGCGAGCCGCGGCCGACGGCCGAGGCCGAGCCCGCGCCGCCGCTGCAGCCGCCGCCGGCCAGCGC
>JAQGIV010000109.1 GCA_028290945.1 Phenylobacterium sp.
CTGCAGACCCAGATCGACACCATGCTGGAGGGCCAGGCGGGCCTGGTGGAGGCCTCCTACGAGGTGCTCGACACCTACCGCATGTTCGCCCACGACCGCGGCTGGAACCGCAGCCTCGAGGACGCCGTGCGCAACGGCCTCACCGCCGAGGCCGCCGTCGAGCGGGTCCGCTCCGAACACCGCGCCCGCCTGGGCCAGGCCCGCGACCCCTACCTGCGCGAGCGGCTGCACGACCTCGAGGACCTCAACGACCGGCTGCTGCGCCACCTGGCCGGCGACGGCCACGTGGCCCGCGAGCTGCCGGACAACGCCATCCTGATCGCCCGCAACCTCGGGCCCGCCGACCTCTTGGAATACGACCGCAAGAAGCTGCGCGGCCTGCTGCTGGAGGAAGGCTCGGCGGCCAGCCACGCCGCGATCATCGCCCGCTCGCTGGACATCCCCTGCGTCGGCCGCCTGCCCGGCCTGCGCGACCGCGTGTCGGAAGGCGACATGGTGATCGTCGACGCCGAGACTGGCGAGGCCTACCTGCGCCCGCGCCCGGATGTGGTGAAGGCCATCCAGGCGCGCATCGACGTGCGCCGCCAGCGCCGCGCCGAGTTCGACAAGCTGCGCGACACCCCGGCCTTCACCCGCGACGGGGCGAAGATCAGCCTGTTGATGAACGCCGGCCTCGACGTCGACCTCGACATCCTGGTCGAGACGGGCGCGGAGGGCATCGGCCTGTTCCGCACCGAGTTCCAGTTCATGGTCGCCGAGGAGATGCCGCGGCTGAACGCCCAGACCGCGCTCTACAGCCGGGTGATGGAGGCGGCGGGCGACCTGCCGGTGACCTTCCGCACCCTCGACCTGGGCGGCGACAAGGTGCTGCCCTATCTGGAGGCCGAGCGGGAGGACAATCCGGCGCTCGGCTGGCGGGCCATCCGCATGGGCCTCGACCGGCCGGCTCTGCTGCGCATGCAGCTGCGCGCCCTGATCTCCGCCGCGCAGGGCCGGCCGCTGAAGATCATGTTCCCGCTGGTGGCCAATGTGGACGAGTTCCGCACCGCCCGCGCCCTGGTGGACCACGAGGTCGCCTGGGCCCAGCGCCGCGGTCGCCCGGCTCCGTCCCGCCTCGACGTCGGCGCCATGATCGAGGCGCCCTCGCTGATCTGGCACCTGGACGCCCTCCTGCCGATGACCGACTTCGTGTCGGTCGGCACCAACGACCTGATGCAGTACCTGTTCGCCGCCGACCGCGGGAACCCGCGGGTCAGCGACCGCTACGACCCGCTGTCGCCGCCGGCGCTCAGGGCCCTTGAGCAGATCCAGCGGGCCTGCGCCGAGACCGGCACCCCGGTCAGCGTCTGCGGCGAGATGGCCGGCCGGCCGCTGGAGGCCTTCACCCTGGTGGCGCTGGGCTTCGAGGCGCTGTCCATGCCGCCCGCCGGCGTCGGGCCGGTGAAGCGGATGGTGCTGTCCTGCGACCGCGAGGCGGCCCGCCGCGGGGTTTCCGCCCTGCTGAAAAGCAGCGCCGGCTCGGTGCGAAACGAAATCGAAACCCTCGCGCGCAAAATCTACCTGGCGGTCTGATCTGATTTGCTTCGGCCCAAGTGCTCAACCCGTGCTTCGAACAGTGACCGTTCACCGCATTGAGCACTACCGGGGCGCGTGTTACGCGAAGTTCAACCCAAGACTTCGCATAAGTTCTAGGGTCCTGCGCGGCGGGTGGCCCGCGGCGCGCGTTCGGGGGTGGCTATGCCGCTCGACAGTGGCGGACTGAACGATGTGCAAGGCGAGGCCGGCGGCGGGGAGCCGAGGCTCGTGGAAAGCTACGCGCCGACCATCCATTCCGGGACCGACATCGGCGAGGCCCTGCGCGCCATGCGCGAGTACAAGGGCCTGACGCTGGCATCCCTCGCCGAGATCACCCGCGTCCGCTCCAGCTATCTGGCGGCCATCGAGGCCATGCGCCTCGACCAGCTGCCGTCGCGGCCCTTCGTGATCGGCTACATCCGCGCCTACGCCCAGGCGCTGGGCGCCGACGCCGAGCAGGCGGTGAACCGCTTCAAGGCCGAAGAGCCGGTGCTCGACGAGCCCCTGCCCGAGCCGGTGGGCATGGGCGACGACCGCGATCCGCGCCTGGCCGCCATCATCGCCGCCGCCGTGGTGATCGTCGTCGCCATCGTCGCCTGGAACGTGGTCCAGCGGATCATGACCGAGACCGCGCCGGCCTCGCCGACCGCGTCGGACACCTCCTCCGCCAGGGCGCTGGCCAACACCACCGCAGGTCCCGTGGCGCTGGGCGCGCCGCTGCCGGCGCCGGTGGAATCCACCACCCCGCCGCCCTACGAGACGCCCGGCCTCTCCAAGGCGGTCAACGCCGAGGGCCAACCGCTGATGGCGCCGCAGGCCGCCGCCGCGCCGCCGCCCGGCGTCACCCTGCCGGCTGTGTTCACCCCGCAAGGCACGGTCTATGGCGTCTCCGCCAGCCAGGCGAGCGTCACCCTGCAGGCCCTGAAGCCCGCCTTCCTGGTGATCCACGGCGCCGACGGCTCGATCTACTTCGCCCGCCAGCTCAACGCCGGCGAGGCCTACCGCGCCCCGAACATCGCCGGCCTCACCGTCGACGTCTCCGAGCCGGAGGCCTTCCAGGCCTTCTCCGGCGGCCAGTCCAAGGGCGTCCTGCCGCAGCCCCTGACCCCCATCGCCAAGCTGGTAATCCCGGTGGCCGCCCCGCCCGCCGCCGCGCCGCCCGTCGCCCCGAAGCCTGTCGCACCTCAGCCGACGGCCGCCGCCGCAACGCCGAAGCCTGTGGCCGCCAAACCCGCGACGGCCACCTCGAAGCCGGCCACCGCCGCGGCCAGGCCGAAGACCGCCAAACCCACGCCGCTCCAGCCCAAGGCCAAGGCGGACGCCCCCCAGGCCGACGCCGAGAAGACCGACCCGCCGTTCTAGGCCGCGTCGCCCGGCCACGGCCGGGCGCGCGAAACCCGGCTTGGGCTTTCGCCGCAGACCGCCTATTTTCGCAGGGTCATGACCGCTCAAGACGCCGCCCACCATCGCCCCTGGCGCGCCATCCAGCGCCGGCCGAGCCGCAAGATCCGCGTCGGCGACGTGGAGGTCGGCGGCGACGCCCCGATCACCGTCCAGTCGATGACCAACACCCTGACCGCCGACGCCGCGGCGACCATCGACCAGATCCGCCAGCTGGAGGAGGCCGGCGCCGACATCGTCCGCGTCTCCTGCCCCGACGAGGCCTCCACCGCGGCCTTCCGGACCATCGCCAAGGCCTCGAAGGTCCCGCTCGTGGCGGACATCCACTTCCACTACAAGCGCGCCATCGAGGCGGCCCAGGCGGGCGCCGCCTGCCTGCGCATCAATCCCGGCAACATCGGCTCGCCCGACCGGGTGCGCGAGGTGATCCAGGCGGCCCGCGACCACGGCTGCTCCATGCGCATCGGCGTCAACGCCGGCAGCCTGGAGCGCGACCTCTTGGAAAAATACGGCGAGCCCTGCCCCGACGCCATGGTCGAGAGCGCGCTCTCCCACGCCCGCATCCTGCAGGACCACGACTTCCACGAGTTCAAGATCAGCGTGAAGGCCTCGGACATCTTCATGACCGTGGCCGCCTACCAGATGCTGGCCGAGGCCATCGACTGCCCGCTGCACCTGGGCGTCACCGAGGCCGGGGCCCTGCGCACCGGCACGGTGAAATCCTCCATCGGCATGGGCGCCCTGCTGTGGGCCGGCATCGGCGACACCATCCGCGTGAGCCTCGCCGCCGACCCGGTGGAGGAGATCAAGGTCGGCTTCGACATGCTGAAGTCGCTGGGGCTGAGGCACCGCGGCGTGAACATCATCGCCTGCCCCTCCTGCGCCCGGCAGGGGTTCAACGTGATCAAGACCGTCGAGGCCCTGGAAGCCCGGCTGGCCCATGTCTCCACGCCCATGAGCCTGTCGATCATCGGCTGCGTGGTGAACGGCCCGGGCGAGGCGCTGATGACCGATCTCGGCTTCACCGGCGGCGGCAAGGGCGCGGGCATGGTCTATGTGGCCGGCCGCGCCGACCACAAGATGGACAACGAGCAGATGGTCGACCACATCGTCGAGCTGGTCGAAGCCAAGGCCGCCGAGCTGGAAGCCGCCAAGATCGCCGCCATCGCGGCGGAGTGACGGCGCTGGCCGCCGGCGCCCAGCAACCCTCCGAAGAGACCCTGCGGCTGGCCCGCGCCGTCTACGCCGGGCGGCTGCAGGCCGCTTTCCAGCGCAGCCCCGTCGCCCGCATCGCCGACTGGATCGCCGCCGGCCAGGCGCCCACCGCCGAGAGCCTGCGGGCCGCGGGCTTGACCACCCGGTCCACCGACCCGGAGCGGGTCCGCGAGCTGCGGCTGGCGCGCAAGGTGTTCGTGCGCACCTGGGGCTTCTCCATCCCCTGCGCCGAGGCGATCGGGGTGCTGTCGCGGCTGGGCCCGCTGGTGGAGATCGGCGCCGGCTCCGGCTACTGGACCGCCCTGCTGCGCCACGCCGGTCTCGACGCCATCGCCACCGACGCCGCCGCCACGGGCAACATCGGCTACGGTTTCGAGGCCGGCCGGTTCTGCCCCGTCGAGCCGCTGTCGGGCCACGCCGCGGTGCGCGCCCATCCTGAGCGCGACGTGTTCTGCGCCTGGCCCACCGAGGGCTCGCCCTGGGCGCTGGCGGCGGTGCGCGCCATGCCGGTCGGCCGGCGCCTGGCCCTGATCGGCGAACCGCGCGGCGGGATCACCGGCACGCCGGGCCTGCACCACTTCCTGGAGACCCGCTTCCAACTTCTGGGCGCGCTGGCGATCCCACAGTTCCCGCGCTGCGCCGACCAGCTGTCGGTGTACCAGCGGACCCGCTGACGCCGGCCGGCGGCGTCTCAAAAATGACGCCCGCGTCACTCTTGTACAGCCTGGGCGATTGCGGTTAGGTGAGCGCCCAAGCACCCCGGGAGGGACGAGATGTCCGCGGACGGCAACTGGAAGATCACCATCAACACCCCGATGGGCGCGCAGACGGTGAATGCGGCCATCACCACCAGCGGGGACACCTTCACTGGCACGACCGAAGGCCAGATGGGCAAGCAGGACGTGAGCGGCAAGGTCAACGGCGACACCCTGACCTGGAGCGCCGACATCACCTCGCCGATGCCGATGACCCTGGAGTTCGAAGCCAAGGTCGACGGCGACAAGATGACCGGCAACGTCAAGCTGGGCATGTTCGGCAACGCGCCGCTCTCCGGCGAGCGCGCCTAAGCCTTCGGCGCCCGATCCGGCGCAACAGAAGGCCCGCTCCGGCGACGGAGCGGGCCTTCTTGATTCCCACCTCCCCGCGGCGCGGGAAAGGACGTTACTTGCTGGGGTTGGCCGCGTTGGCGGCGTTGCCCGCCGCGTTGCCGACGTTGTCGGCGGCCCGCGAGGCGGAGTTCGCCACGCTGGACGCAGCCCCGGTCACGGCGCTGGTCCGCAGGGCGTCGTTGCGGTTCTGGGTCATCAGGAAGAAGGCGACGATCGCCACCAGCGCCAGCACGGCGATGCCGATGATCACCCCGCCCATGCCGGAGCCGCCGCGGTCGACATAGGTCGTGCCGCTGTCGCGCTCGACGACGCGCTCGGTCGAGCCGTCAGGGCGTTCGGTCACTCGTTCGGTAGCCATAGGTTGGTCTCCTAGTGTCACCTACGCCGTAACCCGTGGGAAGTTGGCCGCGTTCCCAGGGCCAAGCCTGTTGCGGCGGCCCGCAGGCGCGTTGGCGCCGGCCCCTTGGGGCGCTAGAGGAAGCTCCCCGTAACCCCACCGGCAGGCCCCTTTGCGACTTCCCCAGGCCAGGCTCGACCAGGTGCTCGACCGCTTCCGCGAAGTCGAGGCGCGCATGTCCGCCGCCACCGACGGCGCCGAGATCGTGCGCCTGTCGAAGGAGCATGCCGAGCTGCGCCCGGTGGCCGAGGCGGTGCTGGGGCTGGAGCGGGTGCGCGGCGAGCTGCCGGAGCTGGAGGAGATGGCCGCCGCCGGCGACGCCGAGATGGCGGCGCTGGCCCGCGACGAGCTGGAGGGCGTCAAGGACCGCCTGCCGGAGCTGGAGCGCCAGGTCGCCCTGCTGCTGGCCCCCAAGGATCGCGACGAGAACGCGTCTGCGATCCTGGAGGTGCGCGCCGGCACCGGCGGCGACGAGGCCGCCCTGTTCGCCGGCGACCTGTTCCGCATGTACCAGCGCTACGCCCAGCTGCACGGCTGGCGCGTGGAGATCGAGAGCGCCTCCGAGGGCGAGATGGGCGGCTACAAGGAGGTCATCGCCTCGATCAACGGCGACGGGGTGTTCGGCCGGCTGAAGTTCGAGAGCGGCGTCCACCGCGTGCAGCGGGTGCCCGATACCGAGGCGCAGGGACGCATCCACACCTCGGCCGCCACCGTCGCGGTCCTGCCCGAGCCCGAGGAGATCGACATCGAGATCCGCGACCAGGACCTCAGGATCGACACCTACCGCTCGTCCGGCGCCGGCGGCCAGCACGTCAACAAGACCGACTCGGCCGTGCGCATCACCCACCTGCCCAGCGGCATCGTGGTGACCTCGTCGGAGAAGTCGCAGCACCAGAACCGCGCGCGGGCCATGAAGGCCCTGCAGGTCAAGCTCTACGACCAGCAGCGCGCCGCCGCCGACAGCGCCCGCTCCGACGCCCGCAAGGCCCAGGTGGGCTCCGGCGACCGCTCCGAGCGCATCCGCACCTACAACTTCCCGCAAGGCCGGGTCACCGACCACCGCATCAACCTGACCGTCTACAACCTGCCCAAGGTGATGGAGGGCGAGGCCCTGGACGACGTCATCGAGCCGCTGATCGCCGAGGACCAGGCCGCCCGCCTGGCGGCGCTGGAGGACGAGCTGGCCTAACCCGTGAGCGGCCAGCGGCCGAGCACCTGTTGTCCGCCCGGCGCGGTGCGCAGCAGCGCGAACTCCCGGACCGTCCATCGGACCGGCTCGATCGGCTGCTCGGCGAGGTCGTGGTCGCCCCAGAACAGTGTCAGGTGGGGGACGAAGTCGCGCTCGCGCGGCGGGCCCAGTCCGCCCGCCGCCAGCGCCCGGTGGATCCGCTGGCTGAGCATCTCGACCCCGATGAGGCCGTCGTCGCCGGTCAGCACCAGCGGCCTATGGCCCACACGGCCCTTCCAGCTCACGACCCGGTCGAAGGCGACGGCGAACGGCGGCATCGCCGGTTGCCGCGCCAAGGCGGCCGCCCGGGCCACGAGGGCCGCCGGCGGGGCGTCCGCACCCGCGGCCACGAAGTTCAGCGAGACATGCCAGCGCGCGGCATCGACTGCCTTCGCCGATGCGCCGAGCCGCCGGACCAGGCCGTCGCGAATGGTCGCGATCCGCGTCGCGGCGGCCGCGTCAGGTCGCAGCGCGAAATACAGCCGGTGCGCACGGACGGCGGTTTTCCGCGGCGGCGGCGTCAGGGTCGCGTCGGCAAAGTTCATGCTATGTTCTTATCTTACACGCGTGCCGGTTGCAATTCGGTTCAGTGCGCGCAGGCCCCCGTGGCTTGACTGGGCCGGCCAGATCAACTAAGTCTGTTGAACTAAGTCTTTCGAGAGTTCCCATGCGAACGGTCAACATCCACGAGGCGAAGACCCACCTCTCCCGCCTGGTGGAGCGCGCCGCGCAGGGCGAGTCGTTCGTGATCGCCAAGGCTGGAAAACCTCTGGTCAAGGTGACGGCGATCGGCGCGCCGGATCGGCCCGCCATGCGGCGGATCGGCTTCCTCGCCGGCCAGATCAGTGTCCCGGACGACTTCGACACCATGGGCGCGGAAGAGATCCGGCAACTCTTCGAAGGCCAATGAAGCTTCTGCTCGACACCCACCTCCTGCTGTGGGCCGCACGGGGGCCGAGGGAGCGGTTGCCCGCCGAAGCCGCGACCCTGATCGCCGACGAGGCCAATGAGCTGATGTTCAGCGCCGCCAGCATCTGGGAGGTGGCGATCAAGAACGGGCTGGGCCACGCCGATTTCCGCGCCGACCCGCACCAGCTGCGTCGCGGCCTCACCGACAACGGTTATGTGGAAGCCCCGATCACCGGCGAACATGCCGCGGCGGTGAGCCGGCTCCCGCCGGTCCACAGAGACCCGTTTGACCGGCTGCTCGTGGCGCAGGCCACGGTCGAGGGCGTCACCTTGCTGACGGCGGACGCCAAGCTGGCGGAATACGGCGCTCCGGTCCGGCGCGTCTGATCGACCCATCGCGGGCCGACCCAGATGATTTGCCGCGCCGGACGGCGGCGCGTCTGCGATAGAGCGGATATGAAGCCGCCGTCGAAGCCCACCCGTCCCGCCCAGACCTACGCCCAGCCGACGCCGCGGGTGTCGCGGCAGAAGCAGGCCAAGGTGCTGACTGCGGCCGAGCGGGCCGCCTTCCTGGCCGGCCGGCCGGACCTCAAGCCCAAGTCCTGATCTTCGCCGCCGCTTGTCGGCTGGCCCGACTTCCGGCTAGGGGTCGCCCATGACTGGCCTGCTCACGGGCATCTTCCGACATCCGGTGAAGGGCTTCACGCCCGAGCCGCTGACCAGCATCGACCTGGCGCCGGGCCAGGGCTTCCCGGCCGATCGCATCTACGCGGTCGAGAACGGGCCCTGCGGCTTCGATCCCGCCGCCCCGGCCTTCGTGCCGAAGCAGAAGTTCACCGTGCTCGCCGCCCTGCCCCAGGTCGCGGCCGTGACGACCCGCTACCACGACGCCACCGGCGATCTCGAAGCTTCCGCGCCCGGAGTCCGGCCGTTCTTCGGCCGCCTCGGCGAGCCCGCCGGCCGCGAGGCCTTCGCCGCCTGGCTCGCGCCAGTGCTGGGCGAGGATGCGCCCGGGCCGCTGAAGGTCGTCGCCGCCACCGAGGCCTGGCGCTTCACCGACCACCCGCAGGGCCAGGTGTCGATCGTCAACCTGGCCAGCGTCGCCGACCTGTCGCGCCGCATGGGGGTCGAGCTCGATCCCCTGCGCTTCCGGGCCAACCTCTATGTCGACGACTGGCCGGCCTGGGCGGAGCTCGACTGGACGGGCCGGCGCCTGATGCTCGGCTGGGCCGAGGCGGAGGTCTTCAAGCCGATCGTCCGCTGCGCCGCCACCGAGGTGAACCCGGCGACAGCCCACAAAGACGCCGAGGTCGTGAAGGCCCTGTTCGACGCCTATGGGCACATGCACTGCGGCGTCTATGTGCGGATGACCAAGCCTGGCCGCCTCGGGCTCGGCGACGCCTGCACCGTTCCGCAAGCCGAGGCGGCGCCCGCCCCATGACCCTCACCCTGCTCAAGGCCTGGCAGGACGCCAGACAGCGGCTGGAGCGCGCCGGCCTGGCTGGCCCGGTCATCGACGCCCGCCTGCTGGTGGAGGCCGCCGCCGAGGCCACCCGCGCCGACATCGTCACCGACCCCTACCGCGCGCTGACGCCCGACCAGGAAGCGACGCTGGCCGATTACCTGGCGCGGCGGGAACACCGCGAGCCGGTCAGCCAGATCCTCGGCCGCAAGGGCTTCTGGAAGATCATGCTGCAGGTGAACGCCAATGTGCTGACGCCCAGGCCCGACACCGAGACCGTGCTCGACGTGGTGCTGAAGGACTTCCCCGAAAACGCCGCCTGGAACGTGCTCGACCTCGGCGTCGGGTCGGGCGCCATCCTGCTGGCCATCCTCGCCGAGCGGCCGGCCGCCCGCGGCCTGGGCGTCGACGTCTCGGAGGACGCCATCGCGGTGGCCCGCGACAACGCCGCGGCGCTGGGCCTCGCCGGCCGCACCGCCCTGCTGCGCGGCGACTGGACCGCGGGGCTGGCCGACGCCAACTTCGACCTCGTGGTCTCCAACCCGCCCTATATCGCCACCGCGGTGATCGCCACCCTGGAGCCGGAGGTGGCCCGCTACGAGCCGCGCATCGCGCTCGACGGCGGGGCCGACGGCCTGGACGCCTACCGCGTGCTGGCGCCGGAGATCCTGCGGGTGCTGAAGCCCGGCGGCCGCTTCGCCGTGGAGATCGGCTACGACCAGAAGGAGGCCGTCGAGGCGCTGTTCCGCGGCGCCGGCGCGGCCGACGTCCACACCACCCGCGACCTCGCCGACCGGAACCGCGTTGTCGCGGGTTCGAAAAACCCCTTGGAAACGAAGGCTTGAGTCGCTACTTAAGGGGCTGTCTCCACCCAATCGCCGGCTTCAGGTTGACGCGTCCGCCCCGGACGACAGACCGCCCCGGCAGGCGCGAGCCTTCTGACTAGAAGGGCCTCTCGCCGAAATGCTTCCGGGCGGAAGACGGGGAACACCTAGCGCTTCGACACTTCCACCGGCCCAAGGGGCCGATCCTGCTGAAGCTAGGCCGACCTCTCGCAAGGTCCGCTCGGGGGGATGAGCTTATCAAAACGGTTAAAGAATAATGAGAGATTTCAAGGGCATGAAGCGCCAACGTGGGCGCAACCGGGGTGGCGGCAGCAGCGGCGGCGGCAAGCCGCAGCAGCAGAACGCCAACCGGGCCTTCGATTCGAACGGCCCCGAGGGCATCAAGGTCCGCGGCAACCCGCAGCACGTGTTCGAAAAATACCAGCAGCTGGCCCGCGACGCGAACGCCGCCGGCGACCGGGTGCTCGGTGAGAACTACCTGCAGCACGCCGAACACTATTTCCGCCTGCTGCGCGCCATCCAGCCGCAGCGGCCGCCGAGCGAGATCCTCGGCCGCGACAATTTCTCCTCCGGCTACGACATCGATTTCGAGGACGAGAGCGGCGCCCAGGCCCAGGCCGACGGCCCCTCCGAGGACGGCGAGACCTCCGAGGACGGCGCCGAAACCCGCAGCAGCTGGCAGGAACGGCCCCGCGACGAACGTCCGAGGGATGAGCGGCCCAGGGATGACCGGCCCAGAGACGACCGTCCCCGCGACGACCGTCCCCGCGACGATCGCCCCAGGGATGATCGCCCAAGGGATGATCGTCCGCGCGACGACCGCCCGCGCGACGACCGGCCTCGCGAAGGCCGCAGCCGCGACCGCTGGCGCGACGACCGTCCGCGCGGCGACGCGCCGAGGGATGATCGCCCGCGCGGCGACGACCGCTCCAGGGATGATCGCCCGCGGGACGATCGTCCGCGCGACGACCGGCCGAGGGACGAGCGCCCCAGGGATGATCGTCCGCGTGACGACCGGCCCCGTGAGGACCGTCCGCAACGCGACCGCTACGAACGCCAGGACCGCGACCCGCTGGCCGTGGTCGAGCCGCAGGCGGCGGCCCCGCTGGCCGCCGCACCCGAGCCGCGCCCCTCGCGGGTGCTGCGCGACGCCGAAGGCGGCGAGAGCCACGCCCCGGCCTTCCT
>JAQGIV010000121.1 GCA_028290945.1 Phenylobacterium sp.
TCAGCCTCGGCCAGAACAGCGACATCAACGTCACGCCCTTCGTGGACGTGATGCTGGTGCTCCTCATCATCTTCATGGTGGCGATCCCCGCCGCGACGGTGTCGATCAAGCTCGACCTGCCGCCGGCGATTCCGCCGCCCCCGGGCACCAAGGTCAAGGAGCCCACCCTGATCAACATCCAGGCCGGCGGCGGCATCTACATCGGCGACCGCGGCACCACCCTGGACACCCTGATCCCGGACCTCACCGCGCAGCTGAACAAGGACGAGCCGGCGATCCCGGCCCCGGAACAGCGGGTCTATATCCGCGCCGACAAGTCGGTCCGCTACGGCGACTTCATGGCGGTGATGAACACCCTGCAGGGCAACGGCTTCTACCAGGTGGCCCTGATCAACGAAGAGCTGGGCTAGGGCCCGAGCTTCGCGACCCATTCGGAAGAGCCCGCCGGACCTCCGGCGGGCTTTTTCCTGGGCGGCCGCCCTCTTTGGGCTGTGCGCCTAGAAGCCGTGGCCGTTCATCCGCACGTGGTCGCAGATGGTGCGGTAGTCGCTGGTCAGCTCCTCGCCGATCGCCAGGTCGCGCACCGCGTGGTCCTCGCCGAACGAGATGCCGTTGGAGACCGTGTTCGGCGTCTCCGAGTGGTTGAAGTAGCGGCCGTTGTCGCCGCACAGGACGTAGAGCCCGGCGCCTTCGTGCCAGGTGCAGTAGGTGGTCAGGAACGCCTGCACATGGGCCGGCAGGCTGGCCACCTCGTCGGGCGTGTAGACCCGGTCGATGCGCGAATCGAAGCGCCAGATGAGGCCGCCCTTGGGCACGGGCTGCAGCAGGAAGACGCCCGAGCCGTGGATCGGGCTGGGCCGTAGTTCGGTCTCCACCATCATCATGGCGCTTCGGATTTCGCTCGGGAGGTTAGAGGCTCTTCGTCAATGTCGCGGCGATGGCCATCCCGCAAACCGAAAAACGCCGCGGCCCGCGGTTTCCCGCGCCGGCCGCTCTTTTGATCAGGCGATGCAGCTCTCGAAGCCCTTGCGCAGGTCGGCCTCGTCGAGGTTGCGGCCGATGAACACCAGCCGCGAATAGCGGCGCTCGCCGGCCCGCCACTCGCGCTGGAAGTCGCCCTCCAGGATCATGTGCACGGCCTGGAAGACCAGCCGCCGCTCGTCGCCCTTCACGTCGAGGATGCCCTTGGCGCGCAGGATGTCGGGGCCCTGCGTCTGCAGCAGGTTGTTCAGCCAGGCGGTCAGCCTGCCGCCGTCCATCGGCGTCTCCGACGACAGCGACACCCCGCGGATGCCGCTCTCGGCCACGTGGTCGTGGATGTGGCCATGTGCGTGGTCATGGTCGTGGTCATGGTGGTCGTGGCCGTCGTGATCGTGGTGATGATGGTCGTCCTCGCAGGCCTCGTCGTGCACGTGGCCGGGCGCGCCGTGGGCCGGATTGAGGAAATCGGGCTCCAGGTCGGTGATGCGCGCCAGGTCGAAGGAGCCGCGCCCGAGGATGGCGGAGAGCGGCGCCTGGCTGCGGACCGTCCGGATGATCGGGGCCAAGGGATTCAGCCGCCGGATCGCGGCCTCGACTTCCTTGAGCTCGGCCTCGGTGACCAGGTCGGTCTTGTTGAGGATGATCTGATCGGCGAAGGCGATCTGCTCGGCGGCCTCCTTGGAATCCTTCAGGCGCAGCGGCAGGTGCTTGGCGTCGACCACCGTCGTCACGCTGTCGAGCTGGGTCTTGGCGCGGACGTCCTCGTCGACGAAGAAGGTCTGGGCGACCGGGCCGGGATCGGCCAGGCCCGTGGTCTCGATGATGATCGCGTCGAAGCGGCCTTTCCGCTTCATCAGGCCGGAGAGCACCCGGATCAAGTCGCCGCGCACCGTGCAGCAGACGCAGCCGTTGGACATCTCGAAGACCTCCTCGTCGGCCCCCACCACCAGGTCGTTGTCGATGCCGATCTCGCCGAACTCGTTGATGATCACGGCGTACTTCTTGCCGTGGTCCTCGGTGAGGATGCGGTTCAGCAGGGTGGTCTTGCCGGCTCCGAGATAGCCGGTGAGGACGGTGACGGGGGTCTTCTGGAAGGGGGTCTCGCTCATGGGCTGAGATGTAGGCGACCGAGGCCGATTTCCAAAGTGGCCGATGGTGTTATACCGTAACACCATGAGCTCGGCCAATCGCCCGAAGACCCTGGATCCCGGGGCGCTGGACGCCTTCCGCCAGGATCGCACCTATCTGGGCGCGGACCATGCGCGCAATGAGCGGCGGACCTGGATCGTCACGGTGATCTGCGCCGGGACGCTGATCGCCCAGATCATGGGCGGCGTGCTGTTCCATTCCATGGCGCTGACCGCCAGCGGCCTGCACATGGCCGCCCATGTGGCGGCGCTGGGGACGGCGGCCGTCGCCTATGCCCTGGCCCGGCGCTGGGCCAGCGACCGCCGCTTCGCCTGGGGCGCCGGCAAGCTGGGCTACCTGGCCGGCTTCGCCAACGCCGTGGTGCTGGCGGTGGTGGCCATCCTGATCGCCGTGGAGAGCGTCAGCCGGCTGCTCAAGCCGGAGGCGGTGGACTACGATTCCGCCCTGCCGCTGGCCATCGCCGGCCTGGCGGTGACCGTGGTCTGCGTGGTGCTGCTGCGCCCGGGCCAGGCCCAGGCGCATGACAGGGACCTCCATGACAAGGATGGCGACCTGAACATCTCCGCCGCCCATCTGCACCTGACCGCCGACGCCGCCGTCTCGGTGCTGGCCATCGCCGGCCTGGCCGCCGGCCGCCAGCTCGGCTGGGCCTGGGCCGACCCGCTGGCGGGCCTGGCCGGCGCAGCCCTGGTGGCGCAGTTCGCCGTCACCCTGCTCCGCCGTGGGGCCGCGGCCCTGCTCGACGTGAACCCATCCCCGGCCCTGGCGGCGCAGATCACCGAGCGCCTGCAGGCGGGCGGCGAGCGGGTGCTCGACCTGCACCTCTGGCGGCTGGGCCCGGGCCATTTCGCGGCCGTGGCCGTGGTGGCCGGCGCCTCCCAGACGAGCGTCGAGGGCCTGCGCGCGCGGCTGAAGGGCCTTGCGGCCTTGAGCCACGTCACCGTCGAGTTGCGCGGCGACGGCGAAGCGGGCCACGGTCCGCATTGATGGGATCGCGCGTTAGGTATCGCATGGGGAGACGAGGCTTCTGGCGTCGGCGGCCGCGGGCCGCCGCGGGGCTGGGCGTTGCGGCGTTGCTGGCCGCGGCGGGCGCCGGCGGCTGGCTGGCCTATGGCGACCGGCTTGCGGCCTCGCCGGCCAAGCTCACCTCGCTGACCCCCACGCCCGCCCAGCTGAAGGTCCGCCTGCCGGGCCCGCCGGCCCCGGCCGAGCTGCAGGAAAAGCTCGCCGACCTCGCCGAGGCCTATCGCGAGCCGGTGGGCATCGCCGTCACCGACGTCACCGCCCGCTGGACCGCCCAGGTGGCCGGCGAGGAGGTCTTCCCCCAGCAGAGCGTCTCCAAGCTGTGGGTGGCGCTGAGCGTCATGCAGGCCGTCGACCACAAGGGCATGAGCCTCGACCAGCAGGTGGTGCTGACGCCGGACGACCGCTCGGTGTTCTACCAGCCGCTGGCTTCGCACATCCGCGGGCCGAACGGCTTTTCCACCACCGTCTACGACCTGCTGCGCCGCCAGCTGACCGAGAGCGACAACGCCGCCAACGACAAGCTGATCCGCGAGCTGGGCGGCGGCGGGTCGATCACCCGCACCCTGACCCAGAAGGGCCTCGAGGGGCTCGGCGTCGGCGAGACCGAGCGCGAGCTGCAGACCCGCACCGCCGGCCTGACCTGGCGGCCGGAGTACGGCCAGACCTGGATCTTCAAACAGGCCCGCGAACAGCTGCCCGAGGCGGTGCGCGACGCGGCGCTGGCCGACTACCTGGCCCACCCGGCGGACGGGGCCAAGCCCGCGGCGATCACCGAGACGCTGGCCGCCCTGCAGCGCGGCGAACTGCTGTCGCCGGCCTCCACCCAGCTGATGCTGGAGCTGATGGCCCAGTGCCGCACCGGCTCCTCGCGGCTGCGCGCCGGCCTGCCGCGCGACTGGACCATCGCCCACAAGACCGGCACCGGCCCCGACTGGCGCGGGGCGTCCGTGGGGATCAACGACGTCGGCCTGATCACCGCCCCCGACGGCCATGCCTACGCGGTGGCGGTGATGATGCGCGAGACCCGCAAGCCGTTCGGCGCCCGCCACGCGCTCATGCAGAAGGTGGCCCGCGCGGTGGTCGACCACTGGCGGTCGGGCCCGGCCGCGAGCGTCCCGGAGCAGCGGGTGGCGAGCGCCGGCGTCGCCTCGGGCGCGGCCCGCTAATCCCGGCTCAGCGGGCGGCGACGCTCTCGGGATGGGCCGGGTCGGGCATGCCCTTGACCACCGTCAGGCGGATCGGCGTGCCGCCGAAATCCTTCGAGGTCCAGCTCACCCCCACGTGCGGGTCGTTGGGGAAGGTCGTGCAATAGGAGAACGGCAGGGTCGGCGGCCGGTTCTGGCGCAGGCAGACCTTGTCGCCCTTCATGGTCCACTTGCCCGACAGCGGCTTGCCGTCGCGGCCCAGGCCGTCCCACAGGCCGTCCGGGTGCAGCCAGATCTTCTGGCTGCGTCCGTCGGGATAGATCGACATGACGGTGTTGCCGAAGGCGGCGGCCACGCGGCTCAACTCGAAAGCCTGGGCGTTGAGCGCCGAAAAGCTGACGGCGGCGGCGAGGACTGTACGGATCAAGGTGCGCACCTTTCGCATGACGGGCTAGAACGCAAATGTACGGGAAGCGTGCCCGCCCGGCCGTTTTGGCCGCGCCCACCTGAACTGAACCTGACAATCCACCGGAAAGGCAAGTCGATGGACAACGAGATCAGCCCGGACGCCGAGCGCGCGGGCATGCTGGCCGCCCTGCACGCCATCGTCGTGGGCACGCTGTCGACGCTCAAGCGCAAGGGCCTGCTGACGCCGCAGGAGATCGACCAGCTGTTCGACGCGGGGCTTTCGGTGTTCGAGCGCGGCGAGCCGGACGACACCAAGGCCGCCGCCCGGCTGACGCTGGAGATCCTGGCCAAGAGCCTGCGGGACTAGCTTCAACGCGCGCCTCACCGCGCGGCCGCCGTGTGCGCCACGGCGAACCAGAAGCCGAGCAGGATCACCAGGCCGACGCCGCCGGCGATCCACACCCCGAACCGCTCGCGATGCGCCTCGCGCCAGCGCATCAGCCGGCTTGGCCGTCGGCGCGGCGGCTTATGGAAGGCGATCCAGGGCACCCTAGCCGCCGTGGCGGTGGCCGCCGCCGTGTGGCTGCTGAGGCGGCTGTTGCGGCGCCGGCTGTTGCTGGGCCTGGGCCTGGTGACCATGGTCGCCGCCGCCATGCCAACCGCCCTGCGCCGCTGGCGGAGGCGCCGCCTGGGCGAAGGCCCGCTGTTCGCCGCCGCCATGCCCGCCGCGGCCTTGGCCGTGCGGCGGCTGTCCTTGATCGAAGCGCTGGGCCTGCTGGCCGCGGCCCGCGTCGCGCGGCGGCTCGAAGCGCGGCTGCGCCGGGTTGAAGGCCGGCTGGGCGCCGCGGTCCCCGCCTTGCGGCCGGCCCTGGTCCCCGCCGAGATGGCGGCCGTTGTCGTGGCGGCCCGGATCGAAGGCCGCCGCGCGGGCGGCGCGCTGCACGTCATAGGTCTGCAGGGCGGCGGGCCCCGCGGCCGCCCGCCACTGGCGCCAGCCCGGCTGGCGGTCGGGGGCGTTGATCCACGGCTGCTGGAACTGCTGGAGCTGCGGGGCGCGCTGGCTCCAGACGGCCTGGTCCACCGGATAGCGTGGGGCGCGGCCGTAGGCCGAGCGCAGGTCGTAGCCGCGGCTCCAGTCGTCGCGGGCGGTCGGGGCGTAGCGGTCGTAGTTCCCGCCGCCGATCAGCGCGCCGGCCGCGTCGAACAGGGCCAGCAGGACGCCGTTCTGGCCCAGCGCATAGCCGTAGTTCGGATCGCGCACGAAGTAGGGATAGGCCGCGCCCGGCTCGTAATAGTAGGCGCGGTAGCCGCCGCCGTAGGGCTCGGCGAACATCAGGCTGTCGTCGGCCGCCTGCCAGGCCCAGGGCTGCTCGTCGGCATAGGCGAAGCCGTAGTCCGGCGCCGCCCGGTAGAAGGCCCGGTCGAGGTTGTAGGCGCGCTCGGCGTAGGGATAGGCCCGGTCCGGCGGAAGATAGCTGGCGGGATAGGCGTTGGCGCCGTAGGCCGGGGGCGCGCCATAGCCGGGATCGCCGGGCAGGCCGGGCTGCGGCAGGCCGTTGTAGGCGTCGGCCGGGGCCGCGCCGCGGGCCAGCAGCGGACGGTTGTCCACCTTGCAGGCGCCGAGCGTTAGGGCGAGGCCGCTGGCGGCCAGGAGAAGGACGGACTTGTTCGGGGTCATCAGCTCGGTTCGACGGTTGCGCGCCGGGAAGCGTCGGCGCCTGTGCGCGGTCGCCAGGCCAGCTCCCGTCCTGGAGCGGACGGCCGCGCCTTCCAAACGCAACGGCGCACGGGCGGGTTGCCGGTGAAGGCGGGCGGCTACACCCGCCGGGTGCTGCTGCGCCAGCTCGCCTTCCTGGGCGTGGGCCTGGGCGCGGCCTGGTGGCTGCGCGAGCGCTACCTGTTCCCCAAGCCGCTGGTGGAGTTCTCGGACGGTCGCAGCGAGACCGCCTGGCTGCCGCTGCCCGACCCGGCGGGCCTGGTGGAGCTGCAGGCCAAGGTGGCCGGCATCCCGATCCGCGTGGTGGTGGATTCCGGCGCCCAGTTCTCGGCCATCGACCGGCGGCTGGCGGCGCGGCTCGGCCTGCAGGACTCGGCCTTTCCGCTGCTGGCCTTCGGGGTCAGCGGCCAGCCCAGCCTGACCCACACGGTGTCGCTCGACCTGGCCATCGGGACCCTGCGGCTGCGCGGCGTGCGGGCCGCGACCCTGGAGCTGCTGACGCTGTCGGGGGTGATCCGCCGGCCCTTCGCCATGCTGATCGGCCGCGATGTGCTGAGGGCCCTGACCGTCGACATCGACTGGCCGAACGCGCGGATGCGCTTCGTGCGGCCGGAGGCCTTCCATCCCGGGCCCGGCGCGGGCGTCGCCAAGGTGCGCAGCCAGGGCGGCGCCCTGATGACGCCGATCAGCATCGAGGGGTCGAGCCCCGTCGAGGTGATGGTCGACACCGGCGCCACCTCCGACCTGGCGCTGTCGGCCAAGACCGCCCGGTCGCTGGGCCTGCTGAACGGCCGGCCGGTGACCACCGGACGCTCGGTGAGCCTGGGCGGGATGAGCGAGGACCGGGTGGTGCGGGCCAGCCGGGTGCAGTTCGCCGGCCGCACCCTGAAGGACGTGGAGGTGCAGGTGTTCACCCCGACCTCGCCCGCGCCGCTGCCGGCCGGCCTGCTGGGCGTCGGCATCCTCAGGCGCTTCCGGGTCGGCCTCGACATCGCCGCCGGCGTGCTGTGGCTCACCGAGGCGGCCGCGGCGCCCGGCCGGGGCGACGGCGCGCGCGTGGTGCTGAAGCAGGGCCCCTAGGGCTTGGCGGGCGGCGGCGCGCGTTCGAAGGTCCCCGGCGGGCCGGGGAACACCACCGGGCTCTCGAAGCCATCGGCCCCGATCGCCGAGACCCCGAAGAAGAAGTCGTCGATGTTGACGCCCTTCAGCACCGCCTGGCCGGGCGCCGACGCCAGCCGGCTGTAGCGCCACCGGGCGTCTGTCGTGGGCCGCCACCAGACCCGGTAGGCGGCCGCGCCGGGTGACGGCGTCCACTTGAGCTGGGTGTCGGGCGTCACCGCGCCCTCGATCGTCACCCCGGTCGGCGGGACGGGCGCCCTGGCCAGCGCGGCCATGGTGATGACGTTCAGCCGGGTCACCTGGGCCAGGTAGGGGAAGTCGACGCCCTCGATCACGTCGCCGTAGCGGACGCCCTTCTCGACCCGCAGGTCCTGGTGCTGGCGGGTGTAGTTCTCCACGGCCTCGGTGACGCGGATGGCGGGGTAGCCGGCCTTCAGCATCTCCACCTGGTCGCCGCCGCGGCCATAGCGGTCGGTGCGGTAGACCATCACGACGTCGAGGTTGGTCAGATACTCATCGGCGAGCTCGTCCATGTAGCGCGCGAGGTTGCGCGACGGGCTGTCGACCTCGCCGCCGTTGTAGCGGCGCTTGTCCGCCTCGGCCGCGGTCTCGGTGGTGCGCGTGCCCTCGGAGAACACCCGCACGTGGCTGTTGTCGCGCACCCCGCTCATGCCCTCGGTGTTGCCGACGATGTCGTTGTTGAGGTCGGCCTCGACCTTCCAGCCGTGCGCCACGGCGTAGTTGGCCAGCACGTGGCCGCCGTTCAGCCCCTGCTCCTCGCCGGACAGCACGGCGAACACCAGGGTGGCGGGGAACTTGTAGTGCGACAGCACGCGGGCCGCCTCGATCACCGCTGCGACGCCGGAGCCGTCATCGTTGGCGCCCGGCGCATCGGCCGTGGCGTTCATCACGTCGGTGACGCGGCTGTCCAGATGGCCGGAGATGACGATCACCCGCTCCGGGTCGCTGGTTCCGCGCTGGATGGCCAGCACGTCCATCACCTCGGTGGGCGTGGGGATGCGCTTGTTGGCAGCCATCTCCGACGGGGTCTCGACCGTCAGGCAGCCGCCGCAATCGCGGGAGATCGCCGCGAACTCGGTGGCCACCCAACGCCGCGCCGCGCCGATGCCGCGGGTGGGCGAGGTGGTGTCGGACAGCGTGTGGCGGGTGCCGAAGGCCACCAGCCGGGCGATGGTCGCATGCTGGCGTTCGGCGGAGACCTGGTTCGACACCTGGTTCAGCAGCGGGTGGTCGCCGCCGGCGGCCGGAAGCGGTTGCGCCGCCACCGGAGCGGCGATCAGGACGAGGGCGGCAAGAGGTGCAAATAGGCGCAAGGCGAAGCTCCCAGACTGGGGCCGGGACCTTCGCCTCGCCGATATCCTTTAGGCAAGCCCTTCGCGGGGGAAGGGCCTCGCGTCAGCGGCTGTTGGCGATGATCGAGGCGATCAGGCCGCCGGCCACGGCGGCCAGGACGTAGTTGTTGTCCACCTGGCGCCATTCGTAGCCGCGCGGCGGCTGGCGCAGGTGGTGTCGGCGCCAGTCGACGCGTTGGCCGCGGCCCCAGTCCTCGCTGGCGATGCGTCCGCCCTTGTGCCAGCCCGCGTGCCGGCCATTGTCGTGCTGGTTCTGGTCGTAACCGTTTTCGCCGCGCTGCTGGTCCTGCCCGTGGTTGTCGTGGGGCTTGGCCGAGGCGGCGCCGGCGAAGGTGGCGAGCGCGATAAGACCCGCCGCAGCGGTCGTGAGAATGCGTTTCATGTCACGCTCCTTTGCGTATGTCGGAAGGCGGCGCCCATCCCCCAGGCGCAGCTTCAACGCGCCGGCGCGGGCTCCGTTCATCTCCTGATCGAAATCGCCGATCGGCACGCCGGCCTAGAAGGCGCCGAACAGCCCCTGGCTGAACCAGCCGGCCGCGAAACTGGCCAGGGCGACGAGGCTGAAGAAGGCGAAGGCAGGCATGAACCGGTCGTCGTGGGTCACCGCGGCGCTCTCCTGGTTGCGCGGCTGATCAAAGCTTGAGCGGCCCTGCGGTTCCGTGGGGCGTCAGGCGCGCCTCCAGCGGCCGGTCGCGATGGTAGATGTCCGGCCGCAAGCTGAGGCCCGACCCCTCCGGCGCGGCGGTGAAATAGACGATGTAGACCGGCACCGGCCGCTCCAGGTCGACGCGGGTCTCCGGATCGCCGGGCTCGCCCAGCCGCGACGCCTGACCGCCCAGCAGCCAGCGGGCCAGCCGGGGCGCATCCGACAGCCGCACGCAGCCGGCGCTCTCGGTCCGCCGGGTCTCGCTGAAGAACTGGCGCAGCGGGCTGTCGTGCAGATAGACGCCCAGCGAGTTGGGGAAGATGAACTTCACCCGGCCCATCATGTTCTGCCCGCCGGGGCGCTGGCGGACCCGCAGCACCTGGCGGCCGGCCGCCACCGCCGCCCAGTCGATGGTCTCGGGCGGCACGACGGTGGCGTCCGCGGTCCAGTCGGAGAGCGCCTCCATGTTCTGGCTGTCGAGCCAGGCCGGGCCATAGGCCAGCACCTTGGGCGCATAGGTGTGGGCCACCAGGTCCGGCGGCACGTTCCAGTAGGGCCGCACCACGGCGTAGCGGATCAGCCCGGCCATCGCCGGCGTCGGCTCGCTGAGCTTGCCGACCACCACCGGCATGGACTCCACCGCCCGGCCATCCTCGTAGAGCCACAGGGTCTGGGCCGCGGCGTCGACCAGCACATAGCGGCGGCCGAGATCGGCCGGCAGGGCGCGGGCGCGCTCCAGATTGGCGCGGATCAGCCCGGCGCGGGCCGGGTCGCGGTTGGCCGCCAGGGCGGCGCGGAGCTGCCGGTAGATGGGGTTCATCCGCTGCAGGTCGGCGACGGCCGCGGCGGGGGACCTGGCGGCGGCCAGCACCTGCAACACGCCGGTGCGGTCGAGCCTGGGCGGCGCCACGGCGGGGTCGGCATAGATCATCTCGGCGCCCGGCGTCAGCGCGTGCAGGTCGGCGAGGTAGCCCGCGACCGCCCGCGACAGGGCGATCTCGGCCCGGGCCAGGTCCGAGGGCGCGTGCGAGCCGGCCTCGCCCAGCACTTCGGGCAGGCCGCTTTCGCCGTAGGCTTGGGGGTCCAGCCCGTCCTCGTGGGCGGCGCGCAGCGCCTGCAGTGCGATGCGCGCGTCCGGCTTCAGGGCCCAGCCCCGGATCCAGATCGGCCGATAATTTCGCGCGCGATAGAAGGCCTCCAGCGCCCCGTCGCCGCCGGCCAGCTGCTGGCGCAGCGCCTCGCCGACGGGTCCGAGCCGCAGGTCCTGCGCCGTCCCGCCGGGCAGCGGCGCGACGCGGGCCGACAGCGGCATGGCGAAGGCGCAGGCCAGCGCCGTCAGCCCGACAGCCCAGGAGGACCGCCCCACCTGCGCGGGACGGCCCTGCGATGGTGTGACGGAGACCTGTTCGGTCAGCCGCGTTCGCCGGCGGTGGAGGTCGCCGACGAGGCCGCGCCGCTGGTGTCAGACGACGCGCCGGTGTTGGCCGTGGAGTTGTCGGTGGTCGTCGTGCTGGCGCTATTGCCCGTGCTCGGCGCGGCGGCCGCGGTGTTGGAGCTGTAGCTGCCGGCCGCGGGCGCGCCGCTGGCGGTCGCGGCGTTGGACTGGTTGTCCAGGCCGGAGCCGGAGGGCGACGTGGCCGAGCCGGACGTGGTCTGCGCAACGGCCACGGCGCCGAGCGCGAGGGCGCCGGCGACGCCCGCGATGGTGGCGATCTTCATGGGGTAGTGCTCCTTTGCGGTAGGCGCGGCCTCAACCGGAGCGGCGCAAGGTTGTTCCCAAGCCTTGCGAATTGTGAATGGATGGCCCCGCGCAGCGTCCCGAATTGGGCGGGGCGAACGGATGGCGAAAACAGGCCGCGCTTCGTTGACTTGCGCCGGCCTTTCCGTATAAGTCCGCCCCTCTCGCCCGCGGGCCTCCTGCGGGCGCATTCTGTTTTGCACATAGCTCTGGTTACGACGGGCTGTAGTTTCGAAGGCGCGAAGATGTACGCGGTGATCAAGACCGGCGGGAAACAGTACCGGGTGCAGCCCGGCGACCTGCTGGTGGTCGAAAAGCTGGACGGCGAGCCGGGCGCGAAGATCGCGTTCGCCGACGTGCTCATGCTGGGTGAAGGCGAGGCCGTGACGGTCGGCGCCCCGCTCGTCGAGGGCGCCTCCGTCTCCGCGACCCTGATCGAGACCCGCAAGGGCGAGAAGGTGAAGATCTTCAAGAAGATCCGTCGCCAGGGCTATCGCCGGACGCGCGGCCACCGCCAGTTCCAGAGCGTGCTGCGGGTGACCGCGATCGCCGGCGCCGGCCAGGAAGCCAAGTGGGACGGCGAAGTCAGCCTGACCACCAAGGCCGAGCTCGACGCCCGCGCCCGTGGCCTGACCTTCGTCTCGCCGGCCGCCCAGCTGGCGGCCGCGGCCGCGGCCAAGGCGCCGAAGACCGCTGCGACCCCGAAGAAGGCCGCGGCCCCGAAGAAGACCAAGACGGCCGAAGAGGTCGTGGCCTCTCCCGACGTGAAGGAAGCCATGGCCGCCGCCGAAGTGAACGCCCCGGTGGCGGAAGCTCCGGCCAAGAAGGCCCCCGCCAAGAAGACCGCCGCGCCGAAGGCTGAAGCCAAGGCCGCGACCGAGAAGAAGCCGGCCGCCAAGAAAGCCCCGGCCGCGAAGAAGAAGGACTAAGCGCCGCCGCGTATTGGCGACGCTTCAGAGGATCAGGAGAGCAGTATGGCTCACAAGAAATCAGGCGGCTCCTCGCGCAACGGGCGCGACTCGGCCGGCCAGCGCCTCGGCGTGAAGAAGTTCGGCGGCGAAGCGGTGCTCGCCGGCAACATCATCGTGCGCCAGCGCGGCACCAAGTGGAAGCCGGGCGACAACGTCGGCGTCGGCAAGGACCATACCCTCTTCGCGCTCATCAACGGCGCGGTGAAGTTCGTGACCAAGCGCGACGACCGAACCTACGTGACGGTGGTCCCGGCCATGGAAACCAACGCCAGCTAAGCGGAACCCTCCATACCGGTTCCGCCCCCAAATCGAGGCGGACCGGACAAGACTTCAAGCGGGGAGTCCGGGACGCCGGGCTCCCCGCTTTTGTTTTGGGCCGCCGGCCCGGGAGGCAGACCAGATGTGCGCCCTTGAAGTGACCCCCGAGATCACGCCCGTCCTGGCGACGGAGCGGCTGATCCTGCGCGGACCGGTGGTGGGCGACGCCCAGGCGATGTCCCGGCTCGCCGGCGACATCAATGTGGCCGGCCAGACCTGCGCCCTGCCGCATCCCTTCACCGAGGACGACGCCGAGCGCGCCGTCGCGCGCGCCATGCGGCTCGACTGGAACGAGGAGGCGAAGTTCGCCATCGAGCACCGCAACTTCGGCCTGGTGGGCATGCTGGGCTTCCGGCCCGCGGCCCTGGGCCGGATCGAGCTCGGCTGCTGGATCGGGCGGCCCTACTGGAACCGCGGCTACGCCACCGAGGCGGTGCGCGCCGGCCTGACGTGGGTGAAGCGCGACTGGCGCAAGAAGCTGGTGGTGGCCGGCCACTTCGCCGACAACCCGGCCTCCGGCCAGGTGCTCTGCAAGGCGGGCTTCCTCTACACCGGCGACGTGGAGCGCCGCCTCTCCAAGGCGCGCGGCGAGGCCGTGTCGACCCGCATGATGGTCTGGCTGGCGTGAGCCCATGTCCCGGCCCTTCTCCCCTTGCGGGAGAAGGTGTCGGGCGCATGCCCGACGGATGAGGGGTCGCGCGCGCCTCGCCGCCGTGTCTACGCCGGATAGAGATGTCGCTGGGGCTGCCAGATAGAAATGTCAGGACAGGGCGGTTGGGGTCGGGCGGCGGGCGGGCGCGGAGCCCTCAGGTCGCGCAGAGCCTGGCCGCCGGCCGATGCGCCGACGGTTCAGCAGCGTCTTTGTTTTCCGAGCGCGCCGTTAGGCGTGCGAGGCACGTAGGGCGCGTGGTGGCTCACATTCGCGCATGTCCTCCTTTCAGTCAGCACGCACCGCAGAAAGCCGCTGGGCGAGGAAGGCGCCGAGAAGCTCCAGCGCGGCATCCGCCGCCTCCAACCGCCCGACACTGCCCAGGAAGCCATGGGGCATGCCCGTCCAGACGTCCACCTGCGCATCGACTCCGGCGGCGACGGCCCGCTGTACATAGTTGAGTGAGTCGTCGCGCAGCACCTCGTCGTCACCCACATGCACGCGGATGGGCGGAAGGCCGGCGAGGGCGCCGAACAGGGGCGAGGCGAGCGGGTCCTCCGGATCATGTCTGGCGAGATAGGCGTCGACCAGCCCTTCCGCCTGATCGCGGACGAAGAAGGGGTCGGCTTCGGCCCGGCTTGTCCAGCTCTCGCCCGAAAGGCTAAGGTCGGTCACAGGCGACAGGAGCACCGCGCCGACTAGGCGCCTCGCCTGCGCCGCGATGCGCGCCGAAGCCGTCGCCAAGACTTCCAGGGCGAGATTCCCGCCGGCAGAATCCCCGGTCACGGCGACCGCACGATGGCCGAGTTCCAGAAGGCCGTCGAAGCACGCCAGCGCGTCCTCCCCACCGGCCGGAAAGGGATGCTCAGGGGCGAGCCGGTAATCGGGAACGAAGGCCTTCGCTCCCGCACTGCGGGCGATGTGCCCGACGAGGTGACGAAAGGCTTCGGCTGAGCCCCAGTTGAACCAGCCGCCGTGCAGGTGAAGGATGGCGACATCCGCCGGCGCGCCGGCCGGCTCGCACCACCATCCGGAGACGTGTCCGACGCGGTCCACGCGCCAAGTCACGCCTTCGGGGGCGGCCGTGTGCTGTATCAGCGCGTCAAAGGCTGGTCGGGCCGCGGCGCCCCGCATCCGGCCTTTGTTGGGTTTGGCCATGGCCCGCACCTGGGTCATCACGGCGTGGTCATGGGCCGTTAGCGGGTGCGCAGAGCACCACGCCTCAGCAAGAAATGGATGAGCGGACGAATCGGCGTTCATAGGAAGCTCCAAAGCCGGTGCGGACAGCTAATTATCTTTACGCGACGTTCAGATAAGTGATATGCTGTTGTCGGTCAATATATTTACGGCACGTTCAGGAAATTTATTGAAATGTCTGATGGGCCTGAAGGGTCAGGGGAACCTCGGCGGATCGGCCGGCCCAAGAGCGAGACAGCGGGCGCGCACAGCGCCATTATGGACGCCGTCTACGCTCTGCTGAAGGAGCGGTCGGTGCGCGAGTTGTCGATGGAGGCTGTGGCGAAGCGCGCCGGCGTGGGAAAGCCGACGTTATACAAGTGGTGGCCGACCAAGGCGGGGTTGGTCTTCGCCATGTTCCACGAACGACTGGCGCGCCAACCAGAAGCCCTGACTACGGCGACGGTAGAGGAGTTTATGCGCCAACGGGTGCGGAGCTTGATCGACGAGTTCCACGACCAGTTCGGCAAGGTTATTGCAGAACTGATCGCGGAGGGGCAGAGCGACCCCAAGGTCCTACAGGAGCTATACGATCAGCATATTGGCGTGCGGCGCGCCCATGCCGTTGTAGAGATTGAAAAGGGCAAACGAAGCGGCGAATTCAGCGCCGGCATCGACGCGGAGCTGCTGGTCGACCAAATCTTCGGGCCAATCTATTACCGGATGCTGCTCCTGATCAGACCGCTCGACCATGCCTTCGGAGACGCGCTGCTCGATCAGGTGCTGAGCGGCGTGCGGAACCGACAGCCCAAGGCCTGAAATCTCTATCGGTGATCTACAGGTGGGTGTCTACGCCGAGACCGTTCGCCGAGAGTTATGAGAAACCCCTCTTCCGACCCGCATTCGCGGGCCACCTTCTCCCGCAAGGGGAGAAGGATCACGATCTGTGCTATCGGCGAGCCGACATGAAATTCCTCGACCAGGCCAAGATCTACATCCGCTCCGGCAACGGCGGCGGCGGGGCGGTGTCGTTCCGCCGGGAGAAGTACATCGAGTACGGCGGCCCGGACGGCGGCGACGGCGGCCGCGGCGGCGACGTGTGGATCGAGGCGGTGGAGGGGCTGAACACCCTCATCGACTACCGCTACCAGCAGCACTTCAAGGCCGAGACCGGCGTCCACGGCATGGGCCGCAACCGCCATGGGGCCAACGGCGCCGACGCGGTGCTGCGCGTGCCGGTGGGCACCCAGGTGCTCTCCGAGGACAAGGAACAGGTGATCGTCGACATGGCCGAGGCCGGCCAGCGGGTCCGTCTGCTCAAGGGCGGCAACGGCGGGTTCGGCAACACCCACTTCAAGGGTCCGGTCAACCAGGCGCCGAAGTTCGCCAACCCGGGCCTGGACGGCGAGGAGGCCTGGATCTGGCTGCGGCTGAAGCTGATCGCCGACGTCGGGCTGGTGGGGCTGCCGAACGCCGGCAAGTCGACCTTCCTGGCCGCCGCCAGCGCCGCCAAGCCGAAGATCGCCGACTATCCGTTCACCACCCTGCAGCCCAACCTCGGCGTCGTCGACCTGTCCCTGGGCGAGCGCTTCGTGCTGGCCGACATCCCGGGCCTCATCGAGGGCGCCAGCGAGGGCGCCGGCCTTGGCACGCGGTTCCTCGGCCACGTGGAGCGCAGCGCCACCCTGATCCACCTGGTGGACGCGACCGAGGCGGACGTGGTCGGCGCCTGGCGCACCGTGCGCCAGGAGCTGGAGACCTACGGCGAGGGCCTGGCCGACAAGGCCGAGATCCTGGCGCTCAACAAGATCGACGCCCTGGACGAGGCGCTGCGCGCGGCGAAGCTCGCCGAGCTGGAGGCCGCGGCGGGCGTCCGGCCGCGGCTGGTTTCCGGCGTCTCCGGCGAAGGCGTGCGGGAACTTCTGCGCGCCGCCTGGCGCCAGGTGCGGCTGAACCGCGGCGAGATCGTCAATGACGACGAAGAGCAGGAGGCCGCCGACCCGGGCTCCGGCGGCTGGGCCCCGTGAGCGGCCTGGCCGCGGCCCGGCGGATCGTCGTCAAGGTCGGCTCGGCCCTGCTGGTCGGGGCCGACGGCACGGCGGATTCGCACTGGCTGCACGCCTTCGCCGCCGATGTCGCCCGGGTCCGCGCGCGCGGCCAGCAGGTGCTGGTGGTCTCCTCCGGCGCGGTGGCGCTGGGCCGCCGGCGGCTGTCGCTCGCCAAGCGCTCGCTGACCATGCCGGAGAAACAGGCCGCCGCCGCGGCCGGCCAGTCGGCGCTGATGCGCGCCTGGGAGGAGGCCTTCGAGCCGCACCACCTGGCCTGCGCCCAGGTGCTGCTGACCCGCGACGACACCGAGGTGCGCCGCCGCTGGCTGAACGCGCGCGCCACCGTCGACACCCTGCTGTCCCTCGGCGTCATCCCGGTGATCAACGAGAACGACACGGTGGTCACCGAGGAGATCCGCTACGGCGACAATGACCGGCTGGCGGCCCGCGTGGCGCAGATGATCGGCGCCGACGTGCTGGTGCTGCTCTCCGACGTGGATGGGCTCTACACCGCCGATCCCAGGCGCGACCCCAATGCCCGCCATATCGACCGGGTCGCGCGCCTGACGCCGGAGATCGAGGCCATGGCCGGCGGCGCCAACACCGGCGCTGGCATGGGGACCGGCGGCATGGCCACCAAGCTGGCCGCCGCGCTCATCGCCTCGGCCGCCGGCTGCGCCACGGTGATCACGCTCGGCCACCGGCCCTCGCCGCTGGCCGCCCTGGAAGCCGGCGAGCGGGCCACGGTCATCGAGCCCTCCACCACCCCGGCCGCCGCCTACAAGGCCTGGATCGCCGGCAGCCTGGCCCCGGCCGGCGCCCTGGTGGTCGACGACGGGGCGGCGGCGGCGGTGCGCAAGGGCAAGAGCCTGCTGGCGGCCGGCGTGCGGCGGGTCGAGGGCCGCTTCGACAAGGGCGATGCGGTGGTGATCCAGGGCGAGGACGGCGCCGAGATCGCGCGCGGCCTGACCCGCTACGACGCCGCCGACGCGGGGCGCATCTGCGGGCTGAAGTCGGACGCCATCGAGCCGGCGCTGGGCTACACCGCCGGCCCGGTGGTGCACGCCGACGACCTGGCGCTGGCGCAGGTTCGCCATTCCGGTTGATTTGCCGACCGGGCAGGATGCGCCTAGGTAAGGCTCAAGCTGAGCATATGGGCTGAAGCGATGGACGACGCGGGCGCGAGCTTGCAGGCAGAGATGAGCGCCATGGGCCGGGCCGCCAAGGCCGCCGCCCTGCGCCTGCGCCTCGCCGACGCGGCCAGCCGCAGCCGCGCCATCGAGGCCATGGCCCGCGCCGTGCGCGCCGAGGCCCCGGCCATCCTCGCCGCCAACGCCCGCGACGTCGCCGCCGCCGAGGCCGCGGGAACGGCGCCTGCCCTGGTCGACCGGCTGCTGCTGGACGCGGCTCGGCTGGAGGGCATGGCCCAAGCCCTCGAAACCGTCGCCGCCATCCCCGATCCGGTGGGCGCCGAGATCGCCCGCTGGACGCGGCCCAACGGCCTGGACATCGCCCGCGTGCGCACCCCGATCGGGGTGATCGCCATCATCTACGAGAGCCGGCCGAATGTGACCGCCGACGCGGCCGCGCTGTGTATCCGCGCCGGCAATGCGGTGATCCTGCGCGGCGGTTCGGAGTGCCTGGCCTCCAACCTCGCCATCCACGCGGCCCTGGCCAAGGGGCTGGTCGAGGCCGGCCTGCCGGAGGCCTGCGTGCAGATCGTCCGCACCGCCGACCGGGCGGCCGTGGGCCTGATCCTCTCGGGTCTCGAAGGCGCCATCGACCTGATCATCCCGCGCGGCGGCAAGAGCCTGGTGGCCCGCGTGCAGGCCGAGGCCCGCGCCCCGGTGCTGGGCCATTTGGAAGGCCTCAACCACGTCTTCCTGCACGCCAGCGCCGACCTCGCCAAGGCCGTGGAGATCGCCGTCAACGCCAAGATGCGCCGCGTCTCGGTGTGCGGCGCCGCCGAGACCCTGCTGGTGGACCGGGCCGCGGCCGACACCCTGCTGCCGCCGGTCGCCGAGGCCCTGGTCGCCGCCGGCTGCGAGCTGCGCGGCGACGCCGCCGCCCGCGCTATCGTGCCGATGAGCGAGGCGGCGGAGGCGGATTGGACCACGGAATACCTGGCCCCGGTGATCAGCATCGCCGTGGTCGACGGCGTCGAGGGCGCGGCGGCCCATATCGCCGCCTACGGCTCGGCCCACACCGACGCCATCGTGGCCGAGGATCCTGGCGCGGCCGAGATCTTCGTCGACCTGGTGGATTCCGCCATCGTGCTGGTCAACGCCTCCACCCAGTTCGCCGACGGCGGGGAGTTCGGCTTCGGCGCGGAGATCGGCATCGCCACCGACCGCCTGCATGCGCGCGGCCCGGTCGGCGCGGAGCAACTGACGACCTATAAGTATGTGGTTCGCGGGTCCGGCCAGACGCGCCCCTGAGGCGGGCCGGCCAGGCGCGCTCAGGCTCGGGCTCCACCTGGAGCCCGGCATGCGCGTCGGGCTGTTCGGCGGCTCGTTCAATCCGGCCCACGAGGGCCACGCCCACGTGGCCGAGACGGCGAAACGCCGGCTGAAGCTCGACAAGGTGATCTGGCTGGTCTCGCCGCAGAACCCGCTGAAGCCGGCGCACGAGACCGCCGACCTGGCCCAGCGCCTGGCCGCCGCCCGGGCGCTGGCCAACGCGCGCGGCATGATCGTCTCCGACGCCGAGGCCCGGATCGGCGCGCGCTACACCATCGACACGGTGCGCGCGCTGAAGGCCCGCTACCCGCGCGTCCACTTCGTCTGGATCATGGGCGCCGACAGCCTGGCCACCTTCCATCGCTGGCGCGGCTGGACCCAGATCATGCGCGAGGTGCCGGTGGCGGTGGTCTCGCGGCCGTGGATCGCGCTGAAGGCCCGCTTCTCGCCGGCCGCCCGCCGCTTCGCCCGCTTCCGGCGGCCCTCGTCGCAGGCCGCCCTGCTGCCGGGCATGGCGCCGCCGGCCTGGGTGTTCCTGCGCGGACCGTTCAATTTCCAATCCTCCACCGCCTTGCGCGAGCGCCAGCGGCGAACCAAGTCTTGAACTCTGCGTGAGCCCTGACCGAAGGCCCATTTCCGTGCTAGGGTCACCGGTAGCGAGGATTTCAGAGGAGCACCCCGCTGGACCGTAAGACCGCGCCGCGCGCGCAAGAGGCTTCCACCCCGCCCCCGGCGGTTGTGGCCCAGCCGTCCGAAGACCATAGTCGCATTCGCGGCCTCGAAGAGATGATCCTGGCCCGACTGGATGACGACAAGGCCCAGGACGTCGTCTTCATCGATCTGCAAGGCAAGTCCCCCGTCGCCGACGCCCTGATCGTGGCTTCGGGGCGTTCGCATCGCCATGTGGGCGCCATCGCCGACCACCTGCTGCGCGCCCTCAAGGACGAGGGCTACGGCAAGGTTCGGGTCGAGGGCCTGCCGCACTGCGATTGGGTGCTGATCGACACCGGCGACGTGATCATCCACCTGTTCCGGCCCGAAGTGCGCACCTTCTACAACATCGAGAAGATCTGGTCGGTCGACTCGCCGCACCGCGCGGTTTCCTAGGGCGACAGTCGGCAAAAGTGGGTCCACTTTTGCGTCCGGCTGCGCGACCAAGATAAGCACGCATGGACTCCTGCGCCGCGCGCCAGCACCATGGCCCCGGGAGGAGACGCCATGTCCGAGACGCTTTCGAGAGACCTGCTGGACCTGACCGCCGGCGAGCTGGCTGAAGCCGTCTGCGACCGCAAGGTCAGCGCGCTGGAGCTGGCCGACCAGGCCATCGCCCGCATCGAGGCCCGTGACGGGCCGCTCAACGCCGTGGTGGTGCGCGACTTCGACCGCGCCCGCGAGGCCGCCAAGGCCGTCGACGCCGCCGTCGCGCGCGGCGAGCGCCGCCCGCTGATGGGCGTGCCGATGACCGTCAAGGAATCCCACGACGTGGCCGGCCTGCCGTCCACCTGGGGCTTCGAGCCGTTCAAGGACTACGTGGCCCCGGTCGACGGCGTGGCGGTGCGCCGGCTGAAGGCGGCCGGCGCCGTGGTGCTCGGCAAGACCAACGTGCCGGTGATGCTGTCCGACTTCCAGTCGGTGAACCCGATCTATGGCCGCACCAACAATCCCTGGGACCCGGCGCGCACGCCGGGCGGCTCCTCCGGCGGCTCGGCCGCAGCCCTGGCGGCCGGCATGTCGGCCCTGGAGTTCGGCTCCGACATCGGCGGCTCGATCCGCGTGCCGGCCGCCTTCTGCGGCGTGTTCGGCCACAAGCCGAGCTACGGCCTGATCCCCTCGCGCGGCCATGCGCCGGGCGGCATGGCGGGCGCGCCGCCGCCGCTGGCCGTGGTCGGGCCGCTGGCCCGCTCGGCCGCGGACCTGCGCCTGGCCCTCGACGTCACCGCCGGGCCGGACGAGCCGGAGTCCAAGGGCTACCGCCTCGACCTGCCGGAGGCGCGGCACGACCGGCTGGGCGACTACCGGGTGCTGATCGTCGACACCCTGCCGGGCGTGGCGCTCGACAGCGAGATCAAGGCCGCCCTGCACGGGCTGGCGGCCAACCTCGAAAAGCTCGGCGCCACCGTGGCGCGCCACAGCGACCTGCTGCCCGATCCGGCCAAGGCGCGCGAGGTGTTCATGGGCCTGCTGAACACCGCCATGAGCCGCCGCCAGCCCGGCGCCCCGCCGCCGATCGACGCCCACCAGTGGATGGACCTGCAGGACGGCCAGCTCGCCATCCGCCGCCAGTGGGGCGAGCTGTTCCGCAGCTTCGACGTGGTGCTGGCGCCGACCATCGGGACCACGGCTTTCCCGCATGTCACCGAACCGGACCCCGCCAAGCGCCGGCTGACCATCGACGGCCAGGAGACCGGCTACTTCGACCAGCTGGCCTGGCCGGGCATCCCGCTGGTCGCCAACCTGCCGGCCACCGCCACGCCCATGGGCTTCAGCAAGGCCGGCCTGCCGATCAGCGTGCAGGTCATCGGCGCCTACCTCGAGGACCGCACCACCATCGGCTTCGCGGGCCTGATCGAGCGCCAGTTCGGCGGCTTCCGCGCGCCCCCGCCGCTTTGACCTTGCCTCCCCCGTTTACGGGGGAGGGGGACCATGCGCAGCATGGTGGAAGGGGCGGTGACCGCACGGCCATGAGATTTTCGATCCTGACCTCCAAGCGCGCCAAGGCGCTGCGCAGAAACCTGACGGAACCGGAGGTGATGCTCTGGTCACGCCTGCGCCGGCGCCTGCCGGATCAGCCTGCATTCCGGAACCAGCATCCTGTCGGGCCGTACATCCTCGATTTTTTCTGCGCGGCTGCGAAGTTGGCGATCGAGATCGATGGGGCGACGCACGGCGAGCCAGCCGCCATCGCCTATGATGAAGCTCGCGACCGGTGGCTGGGACGCCAAGGCATTCGCGTCGTCAGGATCCCCGCATCCGCCGTCTTCGCTGACCTGGATGAGGTTGCAGACAACGTTCGCCTGACGGCCTTGGGCCGACTTGCGGAACTGGCCGCCCCCTCCACCGTCCGCTCTTCGGCGGACGGTCCCCCTCCCCCGCTTCGCAGGGGAGGCAAATGAAGATCGCCATCGTCGCCGTGGGCCGGTTGGCGCGCGGGCCCGAGACCGAGCTGGTGAAGCTCTATGTGGAGCGGGCCACCGCGGCCGGCCGCGCGCTGGGCCTCGGGCCCGTGGAGGTCATCGAGGTCGAGGCGCGCAAGCCCGGCAAGGCGGCGGAGGCCGAGGCGCTGGGCCCGCACCTGGAGGGCGCCCACCTCATCGCCTGCGACGAGCACGGCCGCCAGCTCACCTCGCGGGCCTTCGCCGGCGAGATCGCCGGGCTGCGCGACGACGGCGTGCGCAAGCTCGTCCTTATGATCGGCGGCGCCGATGGCCTCGATCCCGCCGTTTTGGCGGCGGCTAAGTCGACGCTCGCCTTCGGGCCGCAGACCTGGCCCCATGCGCTGGTCCGCGCCATGCTGGCCGAACAGGTCTATCGGGCGGTCTCGATCCTCTCCGGATCGCCCTACCACCGGGACTGATGCTGCAACACCGCCTGATCCTTCCCGCAAGTCTCGCCGCCCTGGCCCTGGGCGGGATCGCGCTCGCCGAGACGGCGCAGCGGCTGGCGCGGCTGAACCTGGAGGAGACCGAGCTCTCCGCCGGCCAGGCCCACAACATGAGCCAGCTCTCGCGCCTGCTGTCGGTGCTTGAGGAGCTGAAGCGCGACCCGCCGCCGGCCCTGCTGGTGTCGCCCAGGGACGCCAAGGACGCGGTGCGCGCCGCCATCCTGGTGCGCGCCATGACGCCGGAGCTCGAGGCCCGCGCCCGCAGCTATGCCGCCTCGGCCGGGGAGATGGCCCGCCAGCGGCGGTTGGCCGCGGTGGAGAGCGAGGCGCTGTTCACCCGCGACAGCCAGGCGGCCGACGCCGCCCCGCCGCCCGATGCGCCGAACCTGCCGTTGCGCGGCCCCGCCGAGCCGGAGCGGACGACGCCGGCCCGGGCCCCCGACAGCCTGTTCCGCCCGACCCCCGGCCAGGTGATCCACCGCTTCGGCGACGCCCTGCCGAGCGGCGGCCGATCCAACGGCGTGACGCTGGCCGCGCCCAAGGCCGCGCAGGTCGCCAGCCCCGGCGCGGGACTGGTGCAATACGTCGGCCCGGTGAAGGGTTGGGGCGTCATCTTGATCTTAAGATTGAGCGGTGGATACCATCTGGTCTTGGCGGGCCTGGACCGCTCGTCGGTGGCGATCGGACAATCCGTCGCGGCGGGTCAGGCTGTCGGATGGATGCCGGATGGTCGACAATTGACGTCGGAGCTCTATCTGGAGGTTCGGAACCAGGGCTCTCCCGTCGATCCGGCGCGGTGGCTTGAGAAGAATGCGGGCTGAGGCTTCCGGTGGACGCCTCGCGGGGGCTCGTGTCAGATGCGGCGGCGACGTCGCGAAGGGAGCCTGTACCAGGCGATGAGAAAGTACCTGCTGATTGGCGTTTCGGCCTTCGTGCTCGGCGCGGGGTCCATGGCCTATGTCTCGAGCCACGCCCTGGCGTCCGCCGAGCCCCGGGCCAAGACCTACCGCATGCTGGGCCTGTTCGGCGACGTGCTGGACACCGTCGAGCACCAGTATGTGACCGAGGTCGACGACACCAAGCTCATCCAGTCGGCCATCGACGGGATGCTGACGTCGCTGGATCCGCACTCCGGCTACCTCGACGCCGAGAACTTCCAGGAGATGCGCGACCAGACCCGCGGCGAGTACGGCGGCCTGGGCCTTGAGGTCTCCAGCGAGGACGGCGTCGTCAAGGTGATCACGCCCATGGACGAGAGCCCCGCCGCCAAGGCCGGGGTGAAGCCGGGCGACTACATCACCGCGGTGAACAACGAGAGCGTGCTCGGCCTGTCGGTCAACGAGGCCGTCAAGCAGATGCGCGGCAAGCCCGGCGAGATCGTCACCCTGACCATCGCGCGCGAGAAGACCGATCCCTTCGACGTGCACATCACCCGCGAGATCATCAAGACCAAGACCGCCAGCGCCAAGATGGACGGCGAGTACGGCGTGCTCAGGATCAACTCGTTCGGCGAGAAGACCACCGACGAGGCGCAGGACGCCTTCGCCAAGCTGAAGGCCGCCAACCCCAACATGAAGGGCCTGGTGCTCGACCTGCGGCGCAATCCGGGCGGCCTGCTGGACCAGGCGGTCGGCATCTCCGACCTGTTCCTGGAAGGCGGCGAGATCGTCTCCCAGCGCGGCCGCGACCCGCGCGACGTGGAGCGCTACAACGCCCGGCCCGGCGATATCACGGGCGGCATGCCGATGACGGTGCTGATCGATTCCGGCACGGCCTCGGCCGCCGAGATCGTCGCCGGCGCCCTGCAGGACCGCAAGCGGGCCCAGATCGTCGGCCTGACCAGCTTCGGCAAGGGCTCGGTGCAGACCGTGATCCCGCTGCGCGGCGGCATGGACGGGGCGCTGAAGCTGACCACGGCGCGCTACTACACGCCGTCCGGCCGCTCGATCCAGAAGACCGGCATCACCCCGGACCTGGAGGTCGCCTCCACCAAGGACGAGGCCCAGTCGATCGCCAACCGCGCCTTCCAGTTCTCGGAAGCCTCGTTCCACAACGCGCTGAACGCCCAGGAGGGCAAGGTGCGGATCGCGGCCCACGAACCGGCCGAGGCGCCGCCGGAGGCCTTCGACGCCAAGAAGGATTTCCAGCTGGCCCGCGCCGAGGACGTGCTGCACTACGGCTCGGTGGCGGCCACGCCGAAGCTGCCCAAGCCCACCGCGAAGCTCGCCGAGATCATCAGCATCAAGGCGCGCATCGCCGAGGTGAAGCCGCCGATCACCAAATAGGCCTGGACGACAGGCCGGCAAGAAGGGCGGTCCTCGCGGGCCGCCCTTTTCATTTGGGCCTAGAGCCGCTCGACCGGCACCGGCGACTGCCAGTTCTCGGGATCGATCGGCTGGGCGCCCGCCACCTTCGAGCCGGTCTCGGACGGGAAGCAGAGCATGTTCACCGAGGCGTAGGACATGCCGTCGAACACCTCGGGGTCGGAAAGCCGCGGCACGTGCCAGTAGAGGACGTAGCCCATCTCGGCCAGCAGCCCGATCACCTCGCCCTGCTGCTCGGGCCGGTCGTTCTCCACATAGATCACCGGGCGGCAGCGGGCGATGGTCTGGCGCGCGCCGCGCAGCACCATGGGCTCGAAGCCCTCCACGTCGATCTTCAGCAGGCCCAGCGTCGGCAGCTCCAGGCTGTCGAGGGCGATCACCCGCACCTTCATGCCGGGCTGGTCGGCCGGCTGCAGCGACACCCCGCCGAAGTTCTGCACCGCGTCGTAGTCGAGCATCGGCATCGCAGCCCAGCCCTCGGCCTCGCCGCAGGCGTCCGGATAGGCCAGGACGTTGCCGATGTCGTTCAGCGCCAGGTTGGCGCACAGCACCTGGAACACCCGTTGCTGCGGCTCGAAGGCGAACAGCGGCCCGGGCGCGCACTTGCGGGCCAGCGGGATGGTGTGGGTTCCGATGTTGGCCCCGATCTCCACCACCGTCATGCGCGGCTGGGTGAGCTGGTCGAGGATGGCCCATTCCTCCGGCGCATATTCGCCGCGCTGCTCCAGCGGCGGGGTCATGAACCGGTCGCCGGTGAAGGCCAGCATGGGGCCGTGGCGGGTCGGGTAGGTCTTGGTGGCCATCGACCTCAACTATCGCGTCATGCCGCGCCCCGCCAGCACGCCGAATTGAGGCGGCGTTAACCATGTTGCGGGAGGCTGGGCTCGAAGGAGTCCCTACCTTGGCGATGATTGCGCTTCCCCGGCTGTCGGCCCCCCGGTTCAGCCTGGCCGGGCTGCAGAGCGTCGCCGCCAACCGCTACCTGGGCGTCGGCGCCGCGGCCGTGGTGCTGGCCGCGGCGCTCGCCGGGCTCGCCGTCCTGCTGGGGCCGATGACCAACCAGACGCCCTACGTGAAGCTGCCGCTGTCCTCGGCGCTGCGCCATGCCCCGGCCGGCTGGCGCGAGGCGCTGGCTCCGGCCTCGGGCGCGCTGGCCATCACCGAGGACATCATGCGGCTGTCGGAACGGCCGCTGGCGCCCATGGCCGGGGTCACCTGGAATTCCGCCAGC
Source organism: Phenylobacterium sp. (assembly GCA_028290945.1). Lineage (GTDB taxonomy): Bacteria > Pseudomonadota > Alphaproteobacteria > Caulobacterales > Caulobacteraceae > Phenylobacterium. Next base: position 26,080 of record JAQGIV010000121.1, read on the forward strand.
TCGGAGAAGCCGGCGGCCGGCGCCTTGCCCACCGCCCCGCTCGCCGGCCTCTATGCGCCCGGCCCCGGCGGACCGATGCCGATCATCGCCGCCGACGGACGCACGCCCTTCGAGGCCTACAAGCGGCCGTTCGCGGCCAACGGCCGGCCGAGGATCGCCCTGATCATCGGCGGCCTGGGCCTCAATGCGCGCGCCACCCGCGCCGCCATCGAGAGCCTGCCGCCGGAGGTCACCCTGTCCTTCGCCCCCTACGCCGAGGGGCTGCAGGGCTGGATCGACGAGGCCCGCGCCCACGGCCACGAGGTGCTGCTCGAGACGCCCATGGAGCCGCTGGACTATCCCGACAACGACCCGGGCCCCTACACCCTGATGGCCGACGGCTCGGCGCCGGAGGTGATCAAGAAGCTGGAGTGGGTGCTGTCGCGGGCCACCGGCTACTACGCCCTGACCAACTACCTGGGCTCGCGGTTCTTGGGCAGCGCGAACGCCTACCAGACCTTCGCCAGCGCCGCGGCCGGCCGCGGCCTGGGCTTCATCGACGACGGCTCGGGCGCCCGGCTGGCCGGCGGCGGCCTGCCGCGCGCCTCGGCCGAGCGGGTGATCGACGACCAGCTCTCCCAGGCCGCCATCGACCAGCAGCTGCTGGCCCTGGAGAGCGGCGCCATGCAGCGCGGCCAGGCGCTGGGCGCGGGCTTCGCCTATCCGGTGACCCTCGACAAGGTGGCGCGCTGGGCCGGGTCCTTGAACGACCGCGGCTTCCAGCTGGCGCCGGCCTCGGCGCTCGCCGTCCGGCGCTAGCGGTGGATCTTTCCAAGTATCGGCCCAACGTCGGCGTGGTGCTGTTCCACCCCGACGGCCGCGTCTGGCTGGGCAAGCGCGCCAACACCCCGCCGCCGCACAACTGGCAGTTCCCGCAGGGCGGCGTCGACGACGGCGAGGACCTGGAGACCGCCGCCCGCCGCGAGCTCGCCGAGGAGACCGGCGCCCGCAGCGCCAGCCTGCTCGCCCGCACCGACGGCTGGATCGCCTACGATTTCCCGGCCGACATGCCGCCGCATCGGACCCGCGACTGGAAGGGCCAGAAGCAGGTGTGGTTCGCCCTGCGCTTCGACGGCGAGGAGGGCGAGTTCGACCTCCTGGGCCACGGCGAGCCGGAGTTCGAGGCCTGGCGCTGGGGCTATCTCGCCGAGGCCCCGGACCTGGTCGCGCCCTTCAAGCGCCCGGCCTATGAGGCGGTGGCCAAGGCGTTCGCGAGCTTCGCCGCCTCCCCATGAGTGTCATCCCGGTTTTCGCGGCACGCGAAAGACCGGGACCCATGAACGTCGATCGTTCCGTACGAGGCGCGGGCGCGACGCCGCGGCAAGCCGGGCGCCATCTGGCGTGTATGGGTCCCGGTCTTGGCTTCGCCAAACCGGGATGACACGCGGAGGTCAGGGCCTCAGTTCGCGGCGGATCCTCTGATAGCCCAGCCGCGCCAGGCCGATCAGCGACACCGCCGCCCAGGCGCCTTCCATGGCCACCGCCGAGAGGTTGAAGTCGCGGGCCAGCGACAGCAGGATCAGGCTGGCGCCCACGAAGTTGGCCGCCAGGGACCCGGCGCGCCGGGCGTCGAGCTTTCCCGCCGTCGCCGCGGCGTAGGCGATCAGGATGATGAGGACGCCCGCGAGCCCCGCGGCGTCCGTCCAGGCCATCAGAACTTGCGTTCCTGGTAATACAGCTGGCCGGTGTCGTAGTTGCGGTTCAGCGGGCTGTCGTCGGGCTTGCGCCAGGTGGTGAAGTTCACCGCCGTGGAGGACGCCGATTCCAGGTGCTCCCAGGAGCGTTGCACGCGCTTGACGTTATCGCCGCCGGTCTGGACGTAGTTGGCCGTGGCGATCAGCTCGGGCTTGTGCAGGAACGACCAGACGTTGATCGCCTTGGCGATCGCCGCGTCCTGGCCGACGGCGAAGTGCACCTCGGCCAGGCAGACGTCCTTGTTCACGCCCTGCGGCAGGACGGTGAGGGTGTAGGCCTTGTCGCCGCCCAGCGGCATGGTCCAGGTGCCGTCCCGGCGGTTCTTCTTCATGCCGGGCAGCTGCGGGGCCAGTTGGTCGAGCGGGGTCCCGCGCACCATCGGCACGCAGATCTTCTCCAGCACATTGACGATCGCCGCGCCGTCGCCGGTGGTCGGGATGGTCGGCGCCTCGGGCACGGCGGGGGGCGGCGGTTCGGCGCTGGGCGCCGGCACGCCCTGGGCGGCGGCGCCGGC